>JAVESN010000062.1:0-9979 GCA_034006575.1 Methanimicrococcus sp. | reverse complement strand
TTAATAATTTTTAAAAAATGTTAATTGAATTTATGAATGAGTTTTTTGAATGAAATTTTTCAATGGTTTCGCGAATTTTACCTGATGATATTATTTGTTATGAATATTATTTGTTATGAATATTATTTGTTATGAATATTATTTGTTATAAATATTATTAAATCATTAATATTCTTGCTTGATTTAAACTTTTACTTCACAGCCCTTGTTCAACGACACAAAGCAATAAAAACCGAGAAACCGTTTAAAATAATATTTATCTTTTAAACCTTTTTGTTTCCGATTTCTCGTTTGTTGTGAATAGCTTTTATATCTTTAATTTTTATATCTGTTCATAAACAATCCGAAAATAATTTTTGTTTACGGTTTTGTCAAACCCCGTTTGCGGAGAAAAAAATGAAAGCCACGAATATTTTAATTTTTTTTATGATTCTTTCGACAATGTTGGTAGCCGGCGCCACTTTTCAATATGCCTTTACCCCTCAGGCAAACTTTCATGTGACTCAAATGGAAATTCTTTTTATGGATGAAAACGCCGTCGCAAGAGTGGATTATACGGTTGATTTTTTCACGCAGGGATATCTTTTCCTATTTGGGAGCCGTAATTTAAATCCTCAAATCAATGAGCTCCTTTTTGATTTTGAAGAATACCAAATTCAATCCATTCGCGGCACGTCAGCCACGGTCGAACTTTTTAACATATCCCGGCCGTCCGATTCCGTTTTTTTGCATGACAAACGAGAACTGGGCTACGAAGTCGATAAATTGATATTGCTCTATCCCGACGGCAAAACCCTGACATTCAATAACGCAACGGAAACCCCGAATACGTTTTATTGATTTTTTTTCTTTTTCTTTTTCTTTTTCTTTTTTTCTTATCGAGGAGGGTTCGTCGCTCTCCTCCATTCTTGCCGTTTTAATTTTTCACCCTCCCCTTTATCGTTTGAATTTCGGCTGCGGGGCGTCACCCGCGCGCGAGCCGCACAATTTTTTCAAAAAAGTAAAAAGAACAAAACCCGCTTTTTAAAAAATGATAATAAAAAAAGCAATCGTTTTAATAAAAAGAATAGGCCGGAAGAGCCGGCTTTAAAAATCGCATTCCGATTTTTTTGCAAACGCCCTTCGCATCTCTGCAGAAAAATCGCAAGCGAAACAAACGGTTTTTTTCAAACCACTTCATACCCGTATTCTTTGGCAAGCTCCAAACTCATTTCTCTCAATTTGAACTTTTGAATTTTGCCGCTTCCTGTCATCGGGAAATCATCGAGGAAGAAAACGTATTTCGGGATTTTGTAACGCGCGATTTGTCCGCGGCAGAATTCTCGGACATCTTCCGGATGCATTGTGACGCCGTCTTTTAAAATGACGAACGCTCCGACTTCTTCACCGTATTTTTCCGAAGGGACGCCGGCGACTTGAACGTCTTTGATGCCGTCTAATTTATACAAAAACTCCTCGATTTCGCGCGGATAAATGTTTTCCCCGCCGCGAATAATCATGTCTTTGATTCTTCCGGTAATCGTGAAATTGCCGTTTTCATCCATCACGCCGAGATCGCCCGAGTGAAGGTATCCGTTTTTATCAATCGCTTCGGCCGTGGCTTTGGGATTGTTGTAATACCCTTTCATCACATTGTAACCGCGGCAACACATCTCGCCGGGAACGCCGGGCGGACATTCTTCATGCGTTTCGGGGTCCAAAACTTTGACATCCGTAAACTCAAACGGACGCCCGACCGTCAAATAACGCACTTCCGGCGGGTCGTCGATTCGAGAATGCGTCATCCCGGGAGAGGTTTCCGTCAAACCGTAAACGCTCGTAATATCAATAAACATCTCGACATTCACTCTTTTCATCAAATCCGACGGACAAACGGAGCCCGCCATAATTCCGGTCCTTAAGCACGTCAAATCAAACATATGAAACATCGGGTGATTCAATTCCGCGATAAACATCGTCGGAACACCGTAAAGCGCCGTACACCGCTCCTTATGAATGGAGGCCAGCGTCAAAAGCGGATCAAATCTCTCAATCATCACCTGCGTGCTACCGTGCGTTAAACAGTTCATCGTCGCCAAAACGACGCCGAAACAGTGGAAAAGCGGAACGCAAACGCAAAGTTTATCCTCCGGCGTGAATTTCATATGCTCGCCGGTCAAAAAACCATTATTCGCGATATTGTGATGAGAAAGCATAACGCCTTTGGGAAAACCGGTCGTTCCCGACGTGTATTGCATGTTGACGACATCGTGGCAATCGACTTTGGTTTTCGCTTCTTCTAAAACCGTGTCTGAAATGTTGCTTCCGAGAAGCAAAACTTCCGCCGTATTGTACATCCCGCGATGCTTTTCCTGCCCGATATAAATCACGTTTTTCATATGCGGAAACTTTTCGCTTTTAAAATGACCGCGCTGAGAAGTTTTTAATTCAGGCAGCATTTCATAAGTCATTTCAATGTAATCTCCGTCAAACGTGCCGTCAATAATGCAGAGCGTGTGCATGTCGGAATCTTTGACAAGGTATTCAAGTTCATGCTGCTTGTAGCTGGTATTGACCGTTACGCAAACCGCTCCGATTTTAGCGCAAGCGTATAAAAAGGTCAGCCAATCCGGAACGTTTGTCGCCCATAACCCGACATGATACCCCTTTTGAACGCCGATGGCCAGCAACCCTTTGGCCATGTTATCGACACGTTTGTTAAAATCCGCCCACGTGAATCTCAAATCCCTGTCGGAATAAACGATATATTCTTTCTCCGGCGTTTCTTTCGCCCAATACTCCAGCCAGTCACCCAAAGTTCTGTCGGATAATTCGATTGTCATACATTTCCTCCGTATTTCCCGTCCGTATTGTTTTTCAGCTTATGTATTCAACTCATGATTTTTCAGCGTACCGTTTCCGGATTATTTTTAAAACACATTGTTTAAGCCGGAGCGTAAACCGTCGCGACAATTTTCGCGCCTTTTTCATCCGCGGCGCAAACGAGGTGGTTGACGATGGAGTCGTAATAAATGCTGTCGCCTTCATTCAATATGTAAGTGTTTTGACCGTATATGATTTTTAAAGTGCCTTCCAAAACGTAAATGAATTCTTCTCCTTCGTGCGCGGACATTTCAAGCGTCCCATCATCTATCGCGTTGATTTCAATAAAAAACGGTTCCATGGAGCGACCCGACTTTTGAGGCGCCAACGCGAAAAAATTGTTCAACTGAGCGGTTTTTTCTTCGGCGTTGGAAGTGTGTATCGTTTCAACGGCCTCGTTTTTGCGGCTGAGGGCCGGGCCGAGATTTTCATCGTCGTCTAAAAAAGTTCCGAGGCGAACGCCCAGAGCGCGTGCGATTTTAATCAAAGGCGCCAAAGACGGCACATTCGTGTCGCTTTCAATATTCGTGATTTGCTCCGCGCTCAATTGGCTTCTTTCTGCCAATTCTTCAAGGGTGATGTTTTTTGATTCTCGGATGGATTTGATTTTTTCACCGATATTTTTTTGAGTTGCCATATTTTCCCTCTCCTCTTTTTTCATCAGAATCATCTGATTTTAAAAACGTCTGAAAGATTTTTCAAAAATAATTGAATAATTCATTGAGTTTAAGTTCCTTCTTCCCAGTCGTCCATATAACTTTTTTGTCTTTCCGTCAAACTGTCGATTTCAATATCCATGGACTTTAATTTTAACTGCGCGACAAGAGTGTCGATTTCTTCGGGCACTTTGTGAACGCCGTGCGAAAGTTTATTCTCCGCGATATATTTGACGCCAAGCGCCTGATTCGCAAAACTCATGTCCATGACTTCTGCGGGATGCCCGTCGCCCGCGGCCAGATTAACAAGCCGGCCGTCCGCAATCACATGAATTCGTTTGCCGGACACGGTGTATTCGACAATGTTTTTTCGGACGGTTTTGATTTCGCTCGCATTCTTTTTTAAACTTTCCAAATTGATTTCGACATTGAAATGTCCGGCGTTTGCCAAAAGCGCGCCGTCTTTCATTTTTTCAAAATGAATGTCTGTTATAATATCGCGGTTGCCTGTGGTCGTGACAAAAATATCTCCGATTTCCGCGGCTTTTATCATCGGCATGACGCGGTAGCCGTCCATTCTAGCCTCCAATGCACGCGTCGGGTCAATTTCCGTGACGATGACTTCTGCGCCGAGTCCGGCAGCGCGCATGGCAACGCCGCGGCCGCACCAGCCGTAGCCGCCGACGACAACGGTTTTTCCGGCAACCAAAAGATTTGTGGTTCGCATGATTCCGTCCCAAGCGGATTGTCCGGTTCCGTAGCGGTTGTCGAATAAGAACTTGGTTTTGGCGTCATTGACGGCTAAAACCGCCATTTCAAGCGCGCCGTCTTTTTCCATTCCGAGCAAACGGTGAATTCCGGTGGTGGTCTCTTCACAGCCGCCGATGATTTTTGGAATTAAATCCCGTCTTTCTTTATGAATTTTAAAAATCAAATCGGCCCCGTCATCGATTGTGATGTCGGGCTCCGTTTCCAAAACTTTGTCAATGGCGTTGTAGTATTCTTCATTTGTACAATCATATTTTGCGTAACAGGTAATGTTTTCCGATTGGTTTAATGCGGCTGCGACATCGTCTTGCGTGCTGAGCGGATTGCATCCGGTAATGGCGACAACGGCCCCGCCGGCAGCCAACGTTTCAACCAAAACGGCGGTTTTGGCTTCCACGTGAAGCGCCATCGCGATTTTATGTCCGGCAAGCGGTTTTGTCTTTTCAAAGTCTTCTTTAATTTGATTCAAAACCGGCATGTGTTTTTTGGCCCATTCGATTTTCAATCTCCCGGACTCTTGCATTTCTTTTAAAAATAAATCGGAACTTGACATTTTTTTCCCCGTATTCTTTTATATTAAGAATGTAAGATGAGAGATTTAACTTATAAAATAGTAACCTGTCCATGACGAAAGAATGTCAAATTCAAATTATAATTCATTTTTGTGCGACATATCGTTTCCAAGAATCATTGAAACCGACATGTTTTCCCATTCCAATTCTTGTTTTTTATTTTTCCGATAAAAATAAAATATTATCTCTTTGCCTTTGACAATCGCAACCGCCGCTTTTAAGTTCGGGTCCGGATAAGGGAGCGTGGAATAAAGGGAAACAACCGTATGCTCAAACCAAAATCTTAATCCGCCCTCAAGAGTGGAATGTCCTCTTATCATGATTTTTAAATTGTTTTTTTTCAAAAAACGTTTGGCGATATCCGGTCCGAATTGTTTTGCGTTTCCGCCGCGCGGGGACGGGGTTATTTGATTTTCATCGCTCGGATCGTTCCAGAGATAATCAAAGGCGTCCGCTTTTGAGATGTTTGAGACGGACTCTTCTTTTTTTCCGGAAATCCCGCCGTGAACGCAAAATATGTTTTTGTTTAAAATCGCTGCAATCGGCATGGATTTAAAAGATTTGTTCACGATTTTATGCAATTTCGGATTGTCTTTCACGGCGTTTTGAAATTCATAAAACGAATTGACCTCTTTGGTTTCATGATTTCCGCGAAGGAGTATGACTTTTTTGGAATTTTTCATTTTCAATTCAAACAGGCGGTTTAAAACGCCAATCGAATTCGAGCCTTTGTCGATGTAATCGCCCAAAAAAACAAAGGATGTCACCTTTTTTTGAGCGGCGAAATCTAAAATAAAATCCAACGCTTTTAAATCTCCGTGAATATCGGCAACGATCAAAGTCTTTTTTTCATTCAAAAAAACGACCGGATTTTCTTTTTCAAAAAGAGAAACCGCATGAATCGCGTTTTGTTTCAATTTTTCTTTTCGTATTTTATCGGACATTTTCTTCACATAAAATCAATGAAATTAAAATCTTGACATTATATTTAATTATATTTAAATCGAATATCGAGATTAAAAATAATCTGTAAACGCAATCTCGGACATCAAACAACATCCGGCAAACATCAAACAACATCCGGCAAACGCCAATCGGCAACCGGAAAATACAAATTAATTTCAGACAAAAGATAAACAGCCGCCCGTAAACACTAAAAACGCCCGATAATTATCAAATGCGACAAAAAAACACCATACAGCGAAAACACCCTCCGCTTTCAAAAAAGAAAGAAAACCGTACGGCTTTTTTACTCTTTTTTTGGATTAAATCTGTTGAATATAAGATATTGTGTTTAAAACGGAATTTTCACTGTTTTGAAAATCCATTAATAAGATGAAAACGAATGTCTGTTAAATCATTTAAAATCTTTTAAATTCATTCAATTCATTCAATTCATTCAAAACATTATACAAATTTTACTCATACAAAAGGGAAAAGAAACATGTCAATATTGATTCAAAACGCGTACATCCTGACGATGAATCCAGAAGCGGCCGGCGAAATTAAAAACGGATATCTTTTTATTGAAGACAATTTGGTTCAAAAGATGGGAACCGATGAAAACAACGAATCCGCTTCAATCAAGGCTGATAAAATCATTGACGCGGGCGGGTCTTTGGTGATGCCCGGCCTTTGCAACACGCATACGCATCTCGGGATGACGCTTTTGCGCGGCTATGCGGATGATATGGTTTTAAAAGAATGGCTGGAAAATAAGATCTGGCCGGCCGAGTCCCATTTGACGGCCGAGGATGTTTATTACGGTTCTCTTCTCGGCTGCCTTGAAATGATTCGTTCCGGGACGACCGCGTTTTGCGACATGTATTTTTTCATGGACGAAACCGCAAAAGCCGTTGAAAAAGCCGGAATACGCGGCTGTCTTTCTTATGGGATGATTGAATTCGGCGACGATGAAAAAGGAAAAAAAGAGTTGGAAACGAATAAAAAGTTTGTATCCGAATGGCAGGGAAAAGCCGGCGGCCGAATCACGACCATGTACGGTCCGCACGCGCCAAACACCTGCTCCCAATCGTTTATCAAACGCGTCAAAAAAGAGGCCGAAAAAAACGGCGTCGGCGTTCATATTCATGTTTTGGAAACGAAAGCCGAGTTAAATCATATGAAAGAAAATTTCGGGATGTGCTCCGTCCATCATTTGGACGCGATTGATTTTTGGAAGACGGATGATGTCCCGGTTTTGGCGGCGCATTGTGTTTGGATGTCTGACGGCGACATCAAGCTTTTCGCCGAAAAAGGCGTGACCGTCTCCCACAACCCAATCAGCAACATGAAATTGGCCTCCGGAATCGCGCCGATTCAAAAAATGATTGATGCCGGCGTTTCTGTAACGCTTGGAACGGACGGTTGCGCGTCAAACAATTCTCTCAACCTTTTTGAAGAAATGAAAACCGCCGCCTTGCTTCAAAAAGTCGACACGATGGACCCGACCGCTCTTCCCGCAAAAACCGTCGTGGAAATGGCAACCGTCAACGGCGCCCGGCTCATCGACCCCCAAACCGGCATTTTAAAAGAAGGCAACAAAGCCGACCTCATCATCGTCGACCTCAACAAAGCCAACGCGACCCCCGTTTTTGACCCATATTCCCATTTGGTTTACGCAGCGTCCGGCAGCGACGTTAAAACAATGATCGTCGACGGCAAAATATTGATGGAAGATTATGACGTTTTGGTCCTGAATGAGAAGGAAATCATGAGAAAAGCAAAAGAGCACGCTTTAAGACTGGCGGAAAAATCAAAAATATGATTTAAAAAATTTAATTTTTTATCTTTTTTGTTTTTGTTTCTTTCTTGTTTTGTTTTTATTTTGTTCTTGTTTTGTTCTTGTTTTGCTTTTATTTTTTTGTATTCAATTTCCTTTTTAAGATGTTATTGAAAATCTCAAATACGACCGCTAATTTTCGATTTTTTTGTGAACGATAGCGAACAAAAAAATTGGAAATTTGCGGATGGACACAAAAAGATATCAAATAGAAATGTAAACCATTTTTTCGTTTAAAAACCTAAAAAAAAGACCCAAACTTCGCTGTTTACACGCGCGCGTTTTTGCCACCGCGCCGTTTTCATTTACGTTTTGAAGCAAAATTCGGAGCTTGTCTTTTGAAATACGGTCAACAATAAAGTTGCCAAAGTGTTCGGCAGACGCAGGCAAAACAAAAAAACGCCGCCCGGATTTCTTTTAATATTAAAAATCAAACCCCTGTTTTGCTGTTTGGCGCGGCGCGCTTTTGTCAAACGCCGCCGTTTTTAATACGGTTTATTTGAGCGTCCGTTCGCATTCATTCCAATCGAAAAAAAAGTATCGGGTTTTGGATTATTCGTCCAAAACCATTAATTTTAAAAGAACGGCCTTTTGCGCATGAAGCCTGTTTTCCGCCTGATCAAAAACAACGGAGTGCGGCCCGTCAATCGCGCCCGCTGAAATCTCATAGCCGCGGTGAGCCGGAAGGCAGTGCATCACAATCACGTCCGGTTTTGAAACCGCAATCAATTCTTCGTTGATTTGGTAGCCGTCAAAGTCTTTCAAGCGTTTCTCCTCTTCCGCTTCGTCTCCCATTGAAATCCAAACGTCCGTGTACAAAATGTCGGCGTCCTCGGCCGCTTGGAGCGGGTCGTTCGTAATCGTTAAAACGCCGCCGAGCTCATTCGTTTTTGAAATGAATTCTTCGGCGGGCTCATACCCTTTCGGACAAGCCACAACGATTTCCATGCCGACAATGGCGCAGGCGAGCATTAAAGAATTACAGACATTATTGCCGTCGCCGACCCATACGAATTTCATGTCGGAAATTTTATTTTTGTATTCCTTAATCGTTAAAAGATCCGCCAAAATCTGACACGGATGCTCTTTGTCGGAAAGCGCATTGATGACCGGAATGGAAGCGTTTTTCGCCAATTTTTCCAAAGTATCATGGGAATAAACACGCGCAATAACCCCGTTTAAATAACGGGACAAAACTTTCGCGGTGTCCTCGACCGTTTCTCCGCGCCCGATTTGAATGTCATTGGAATTTAAATAAATAGCGTGGCCGCCCAAATCATTCATCCCGACTTCAAAAGAAACGCGCGTTCGCGTGGACGATTTTTCAAAAATCATTCCCAAACTTTTGTTTCTCAAATGATCCGTCATTTTGCCCTGTCTTTTCTTTTCTTTCAGCTCTTCGGCCAAATCCAATATGTCGTAAATATCCTCTAAAGATAAATCCGTCATCGAAAGCAAACTTTTCATGTTCTTGCCTGTTACTTTTTTGTATTTATAGTCAGTATATTTATTGAGAATTATATTAAAATATGAGCGCGTTTATGAGCGCAATTCGTTCATGTGATCCATCCTTTTTTGAACGAGATCTGCTGTCCCGATGTCTTTTCTGAAGAACAAATCCCCTTTGATTTTATTGTCCAACGCCTCTTGAGATATTTTTTCGGCTTTTGTGATGGAATCCGCCAAACCGACAACGCCGATTGAGCGTGATCCTGTCGTATAAACATCTCCTTCCTTTTCATAAACGGAGGAGTAATAAATGATTAAATCCGAATCCGGGCCCGTTTTTTCATCGGCAATCGCCTTTTGTTCCAAAACCGTCACCTTTGAATCCTTTTTCGGCTCCTCAGGATACCCGGCCGGAACGCCGTATTTGCAAACGGTGGCTTTTTTTGAAAAACGAACATCGATTTGATCCAAAGTTCCGGAAACAACGGCTTTGATAATGTCAACCATATCCGTTTCCAATAACGAAAGAACGTTCATGGCTTCAGGGTCGCCGAAACGCGCGTTGTATTCAATCAATTTCGGGCCGCGTTTCGTTAAAATAAATTGGCCGTAAAGGATGCCTTTGAATTCGTCGTCCGTTTCGTTCGGAAAAGCCGCGACGGTTTCTTTCATGATTCTTTTGGCGGTTTCATATTCGTCCGGTTTGAGAAACGGCAACAAATCCCCCGCGTTTGTATAAGCGCCCATTCCGCCCGTATTCGGACCGACATCCCCTTCATAAGCGCGTTTATGGTCTTGGGCGGTCGGACAAAACGCCAATGTTTTGCCGTCGGAAAAGGCTTGAAGCGTAAACTCTTCTCCGATAAACCGTTCTTCAATGACAACGCTGT
>JAVESN010000082.1:0-7846 GCA_034006575.1 Methanimicrococcus sp. | reverse complement strand
ATTTTTGATTTGGGGGGAGATCTCAATTTTTGATTTGGGGGGAGATCTCAATTTTTGATTTGGGGGGAGATCTCAATTTTTGATTTCAGCCGCTGGCGCGTCTGAAATTCAAAAATTGGGGGGGGATTTAAAAAAGAATACAAAAAATGAAAAGATTATAAGAGGAAAACAAAAAATAAAAAAAATATAAAAGGAAAATTTACAAAAAGAAACGGCGAATAAAAACAAAACAAAACAAAACAAAACAAAACAAAACAAAACAAAACAAAACAAAACAAAACAAAACAACAAAAAAACAAAAAAACAAAAAAACAAAACAAAACAACAAAAAAACAAAACAACAAAAAAAACAACAAAACAACAAAAAAAACAACAAAACAACAAAAAAAACAACAAAACAACAAAAAACAAAACAAAACAACAAAAAAACGAGTCAAATATTTTTAAAAAAATGAACCATTCGATTTATATATAAAAAGTTTCTTTTGAGGTTGCCAGTTAAAATTCTATTCTTATTTATATGATTTTATAATCGAAATCGGTTTGCTTCAAATCACGAACGCGGGATGCGTGTTGTGAGGGTGTTTGCAAACATGCTCTAAAAAGCGATTTCTGTTTTAATTTAAAAGTTGAAGAAACTTTGTTTTCAATTTAATTCTTGGTTTAAAGTCAGGGGTTATTCAATTTTTTGAGAAATCATCGTCGTGTTGATTGTTTTATAGACACAAAAGGGAAAAACGAAATTATTAAAATATGTAAAAATAATAAAAATAATAAAAAATACAAGAAATAATAAAGTATTAAAAAAATAATGGAGAGAAAAATATGGCAAGAAAACAACAAAAGAAAGTGGACGGATGGAAAGAGAAGAAATGGTACAATATTATTGCGCCGGAATTTTTAAACCGGGCCGTGGTCGGTCAAACGATTGCGTCCGATCCGAAACTTCTTCCGGACAGAATTATTGAAACGACCGTCGGTGAAATGTCGGGGGAAATGTCTAAAAACAATATCAAGATGAGATTCAGAGTTATCGCCGTAAACGGAGACGTTGCCGAAACGACATTTCTCGGGCACCATTTAACAAACGACTACCTTCGCTCCATTGTAAAAAGACAAACCTCTAAAATCGATACGGTTTTGACGGTCAGAACGGCCGACGGATATATCATCACAATCAAGCCGACGTGTTTCACCGTAAAAAGAGCAAGAACCAGCCAAATCAAAGCTATTCGAAACATGATGACAAGAATCGTCGTCCGAAGAGCGGTCAAGACAAACTTTGAAGAATTGATTCAAGAAATCGTCACCGGTAAACTTTCTTCAATCGTTTACAAACAAACGAAAAACATTTACCCGTTAAGAAGAGTCGAAATCAGAAAAACGGAAGTTTTAAAAACGCCGGCACAACGCAGAATCCCGAAAGTCGCAGAGGAAGAAACCGCTGAGCCGATTGAAGCAAAAGCACCGCCGGAAGCGCCCGTTGTTGAAGAAACCGCGGCGGCTGATGAAGAATAAATCAGTAAATGATTTTTAAATTCAAAAAATACCCTGAAAACGGGTATTTATTCTTTTTTTATATTAAAATATAAACTTATTTTGAAATTGTTTATTTGAATTTGTTTGAACAGAATTAAAGTTTGAGTTTATTTGAACCTGTTTTGAGTTTATTTGAACCTGTTTTGAGTTTATGAATTTGTTATTTGTTTTAAATTTGTATTTTATTTAAAGCGTTGATTTTGATAAAATAATATAATCAAAACAGATTATTTTTTTGAGAAGGAAGCATTATTTTTCAAGACACATGTATTATTTTTAAGAAGATATCAAAACCGGTTTTATCGTTTTCATTCTTTTGAAAATAGGCTTAAATATGATAACTCCTTTTAAAGTCAAAAGTTCAAGGATTTATTCTTATGATATATACAAAAAATGATATTCTCGAAATTGCGAAAACGTATGACTTGGACAATATTACAATCGCAACCATTTGTTCTCATTCCAGTCTTCAAATTTTTGACGGGGCCCGTAAAGAAGGATTTAAAACGCTCGGAATTTGCCTTCGCGCGCCACCGAAGTATTATGACGCGTTTCCGCTGGCCAAACCCGATGAGTTTTTAGTTCTCAATCGATATGACGAATTGTTGGACAAAGTGGAAGAATTAAAAGCGAAAAACGTCATCATCATCCCGCATGGTTCTTTTATCGCATACATGGGAACGGACAAATTCATTGAACTCGGACTTCCGACTTTTGGAAACCGCGATGTTTTGGAATGGGAATCCGATCGCAGAAAAGAAAGACAATGGCTTGTCGGCGCAGGCATTCACATGCCGGACGTTGTGGAAGATCCCAGAGACATCGACGGCCCGGTCATGGTCAAATATGACGGTGCCCAAGGCGGAAAAGGATTTTTCATCGCCAAGTCTTACGAAGATTTTTTAAATCACATTGACGATTCAAAAACGTTCACGATTCAAAAATTCATTACCGGAACACGTTATTATTTACATTATTTCTATTCGCCGATTAAAGAAGACGGATACAAACTCAGCAAAGGCAGTTTGGAAATGCTCAGCATGGACCGTCGCGTCGAATCCAATGCGGATGAAATTTTCAGGCTCGGCTCACCGAAAGAATTGTTGGAAGCCGGAATTATACCGACTTACGTTGTGACCGGAAATGCGCCGCTCGTTGCGCGCGAATCGCTTCTCCCGCTGATTTTTGAACTCGGCAGCCGCGTCGTTGAAGAATCTCTTAAGAAGTTTGGCGGAATGATCGGCCCGTTTTGTTTGGAAACCGTTTTTACGGATGACTTGGAAATAAAAGTTTTTGAAATTTCCGCCAGAATCGTTGCCGGAACAAACCTGTATATTTCAGGCTCCCCGTATGCGGATTTAGTGGAAGAGAATCTGTCCACCGGCCGCAGAATCGCAAAAGAGATTAAACATGCCGTTGAAATGAAAAAATTAGATGAAATCATTTCATAATTTTTTAAAAAAAATAATTGTTTGAAAATAAAAGAAAGAAAAGTTTGAAAAAGGATTACTCCAATTCAAACACTTCTTTTCCTTCCCCGCAAACCGGACATTCCCAATCGTCCGGCAAATCCGAAAAAAGGGTTCCCTCTTCTTCTTCATCATAAACATAACCGCAAACGGTACAAACATATCTTGCCATTTTAATTCACCTTTTTTTCAAAAAACATTTCAAAGAATAATTACAAACAAAGGAAGATTCTTAAAAACTCCCTAAAACAAAAATGGATTTTCGTTATATAATCATATTGGCAAACAAAGACAAAACGATCGATATAAACAGCCGATATAAATCACCCGACACAAATCAACCGATGCGAATCAGCCGACGCATATCAGCCGGCACGAATTACTCCTTCGCCCGGCTTTGTAAAAATGTCGGACACAGGCTTGAAAATTCGCACCAATGACAGAGGGGGCTGAGGCGGGGTTTGAAATTTTTTTCCCAGAAGGAAAACTCGATTGTTTGAATTAAATCGACGATTTGTTTTTTAACGGCATCGATTTCTTCTTCGGTTTTTTGAAATCGGAATTCTTCGTCGAAGCGAAGATAGTGATAAATGATTTCCGTGTTTTTTTCCGTCCACTCGGGATATTTTTTTTGAGCGCCGAGTTGATACAAAACCAATTGTCTGTCATTTTTTAAATCCTCGATTTGAGGCCGCTTCCCGGAGGTTTTGTAATCATGAATCTCCAAATATCCGGTATTTTGATTGACGGCGACTCGGTCGATAAAACCCATGAGTTTAAACCCTTCGATGTTCACGTCAATTCTCTCTTCCACCGAAATCGTTTTTTCAAGATCGAAGGGGTGATGTTTTTTAAAATAATCCGCGAGAATCTTTTTGCCCGATAAGAAATAATCTTCTTTTTTCATGTCCTCTTTAACGATTCGAACATCGGACGACCAATTTTCATTCCAAATCGACTCGTATTTGTCAAGCAACGAAATAAGAGAGACGGAATCATTCGGAAATTTTTTTTGTCTCCGGTAAAGATATTCCAAAGATTCGTGAACCGTTGAGCCGACAAAAGCTTCGATTCCGATAAACGGGATTTCGGGTTTGATTTTGTCCAAATATTTATATTTGTAAGAAAGCGGACATTTTTCATAAGTCAAAAGTCGGGAATGAGAATAAATTGCCATGACAGATATAATTCTCGTTTTTGGATTATAAAGATTGGTTTGCGGAGTGAAAATAAAAAGAAAAAAATGAAAAAACAAATAAAAAACAAATGAAAATGATAACTATAAATTCAATTGAAGTTAACCAAATATTAAAATGAATTGACGAACTAAAACTCATTCATAAAATAAATATTAAAAAAATAAAAAAATATGAGTTAAGAAATAAAGTAAAAAGTAAAAGAATATAAACGAATCAACAAAACGAAAAATGATTCAAATCGGGACAGATATTTATGAGTACCGCAACCAAACCTAAAGAAATGCCGAATAAAGCAGCGGCGCCCGGGCCGGAGGAGGAGGCGTCAGACCTTGATAAGTTTGACGCGGATTCCGTTGTTGTCATGCCGGTCAATGAGGATTCTAAAAAAATAAGGCAGATATTATCCAATGACACGTCCATGAAAATAATGGAATTGTTAAAAACGGAAAAACTTTCGGCAAGCGAAGTGGCCGAAAAATTACAAATGCCGCTGACAACCGTCAAATACAATATAGACCAAATGGTGGAGCACGACTTGGTGCGTATTCAGCGTATCAAATACAGTGAAAAAGGACGGCAAGTCAAAATTTATGAAACTCCCGAAAAAATTATCGTCTTTGCGCCCGAAAAGATGAGCCGCGTTTCTTTAATATCCATGCTTCAAAAATACGCTTTTGCGTTTGTCGCCGCCGCCTTTGCGGGATTCGGCTTAAATTACATATATCAAAGGTATATGGGCTCCCGAAATGAAGTGATGATGAAAGCCATATATGTCACAAACACGAGTCAAGGAGCAGGGGAGGATATAGGAATAAGGGAAGATATTTATGACACCGCCGTTGCCGCAGAAGAAGCATTACAGGGGACATCTTTCATCCACGACGCAATCATGTCATTTAACGATTGGTTTTTCCAAATCATGGATTCTCACGCATTTTGGTTTATTGCGGGCGCCCTTTTTGTTTGCGTTGCCATTTGGGTGATGGAATACGTTTCCGTTAAAAGGTCCGTTGAAACGGAATGAATATAAATCATCAATGAGTAAAGAAGGGTGAAATAAAAACCCTTTAAAATTGATGATTATGAAAATTGCATTAAAAATCGGATATGAAGGAACGGGATTTTCCGGCTCTCAGATCCAGCCGGATAAAAGAACCGTTGAAGGCGAACTTTTAAAAGTGCTTTTAGAAACCGGCGTTATTAAAGACACAAATGCGGCAAATCTGTCGGCGTCCGGGAGAACGGATTCGGGCGTTCACGCCACCAGCCAAGTCGTTTCATTTTTTGCGGACAATCCGAAAATGGCGATTCCGCGTATATTAAATTCAAAACTGCCGCGCGATATTTGGGCATGGGCTTACGCAGAAGTTCCGGATGATTTCGATCCGAGAAGACACGCCGTTCATCGAAAATACAGATACGTTTTAACGGCGGATGAATACGATATTTCTAAAATGAGGGAAGCCGCCAATTTTTTCATCGGCGAGCACGATTTTTTAAATTTCTCAAAGAAAGATAAAAACAATCCCGTCACAACCGTCCGAACCGTTAAAAAGCTGGATATTCGAAGCCAAGGTCCCGTCATCAAAATCGACATTGTCGCCAACGCTTATTTATGGAATATGATTCGAAAAATCGTCTCCGCGTTAACGCTTGTCGGAAGCGGTGCTCGCGACATCGAATGGATTTCAAAAATGCTCGACCCCGAGAACTTTGAAGAAGGAATTGAGCCGGCGCCGGCATACGGTTTGATATTTTTAGATATCAAATACGACCCCGAGCCGGAGTGGATTATTGACAATTACGCGGTCAAACACACCAACGACTATTTTACAAAAGAAGCAGACCGTTATCGTGTCATTTCAACCATGTTGGAACAATTCGTCCGGCAGGAAAAAGAACCGGATTTGGATTAAACATTTTTAATAACTCGTTTTACTTTTTTATAAATATTTTATAAGATTTGTTTTAAATTATTACAGACAATTTAAAAATATGTTTTGTTATTTTATATATTATATTCCGCGGAAATATCAATTAAACACAACATTCCGCGGATTATAGGAGACATATTCCGCGGAAATATCAATTAAACACAACATTCCGCGGATTATAGGAGACATATTCCGCGGAAATATCAATTAAACACAACATTCCGCGGATTATAGGAGACATATTCCGCGGAAATATCAATTAAACGCAATATTCCGCGAATTAGAGAAGATATATTCCGCGGAAATATCAATTAAACGCAATATTCCGCGAATTGGAGAAGATATATTCCGCGGAAATATCAATTAAACACAACATTCCGCGGATTATAGGAGACATATTCCGCGGAAATATCAATTAAACGCAATATTCCGCGAATCAGAGGAGATATATTCCGCGGGAATGTCAATTAAACGCAATATTCCGCGAATCAGAGGAGATATATTCCGCGGAAATGTCAATTAAACGCAATATTCCGCGGATTATAAGAAGTATATTCCGCGGAAAAGATACTTTTTTATACGTTTCCGCGAGATATAATATTTGATCTTTATGAAAATAATCGGCAGAATTGAAGAAAAAAAGCGTTGAGTGACTATTTTGAATCTGAAAATTCCGAATTTGTTGCGGTTTTCGGTCGTCGAAGAGTCGGAAAGACTTTTTTGATTCGAGAAACATTTGAAACCGAATTTGCGTTTTATTTTACCGGATCGGTAAATTCAAATTTGAAAAATCAACTTCAAAATTTTAATGCGGCATTAAACAAATACGGAACGGATTTTTATTCCTTTGAAACAAATTGGTTTAAGGCGTTTGAACAACTTTCGCATTTACTTGAAAAACTGCCGAATAAAAATAAAAAAATAATATTTTTAGATGAAGTGCCTTGGATGGACACCCCTCGATCCGGTTTCCTTCCCGCGTTGGAATATTTTTGGAACGGATGGGCTTCTTCTCGCAAAGATATTTTGTTAATCGTTTGCGGTTCGGCAACTTCTTGGATGACAAACAATCTTCTGAAAAACAGAGGCGGGCTACACAATCGTGTGACTCAGAAAATGTATGTTGCCCCTTTTACACTCAAGGAATGCGAATTATATTTTAAAGAAAAAAATATTGCAATGAGCCGATATCAAATTGCCGAATCTTACATGGTTTTAGGCGGTGTTCCTTTTTATTTGAGTTTGTTGGATAAAAATTTAAGTTTGGCTCAAAATATTGACCAATTATGCTTTTCCCCGCACGGTATTTTAAAGGACGAGTTTTCGAACTTATATGCTTCTTTATTTAAAAATTCTCAAAATCATATTAAAATCATCGAAGCTTTAAGCAAGAAAACAAAAGGAATGACACAATCAGAGCTTTCCGACATGACAAAAATATCAGATGGCGGCGGTCTGGTAAAAATATTGGACGAATTAGAACAATGCGGTTTTATTCGAAAATACCATACATTCGGGCAAAAGAAAGGTTATCTTTATCAGTTGATTGATTTCTATACATTGTTCTATTATAAATTCATCAAAGACAATGCGTATTTTGATGAAATCTTTTGGCTGAATTCGATTGACAGCGCGCAACATCGTTCTTGGAGTGGTTTTGCTTTTGAACAAGTTTGTATTTCCCACACGCGCCAAATGAAGAAAA
>JAVESN010000017.1:0-22741 GCA_034006575.1 Methanimicrococcus sp. | reverse complement strand
GAAGTCATCGGCGGCGACACGGAATATTGCGAAGAATTGACGGTTACCGGAACGGTCGTCGGTCTTTCAAACAACAAAGAATTGATTTTGCGCAAAAACGCCAAACCCGGCGACCTCCTTTGCGTGACCGGAAACGTCGGATCCGCCGGCGTTGCGCTTGCCGTTTTACTCAACCAAATTCAAGCAAACGCTTCCGAATCTTTTTTAAAAAATCTGACGGAACCGTTCCCGCGTATTTTTGAAGGAAAAATGCTGGCTGAAAGCGGTGCCGTCAATTCAATGATTGACACGAGTGACGGTCTGGCTTCTTCCATCTACGAATTATCGACGCTTTCGGGCGTCTTTTTTGAAATTGATGAACAAAACTTGCCGTTAGACGGCGAGGCTTTGGAAATCATTTCATCTTATTTGAAAAACGAAAATGATGTCGATAACCAAGAACAAAATAAAAAACGAACTCAAGAACAAAACCAAGAGCAAGAACAAAAACAAAATCAAGGGCGAATTTGTGAGAAAGCGTATGCTGCGCTTGTTAATGAAGCGCTTTATACCGGCGGCGATTTCGAATTGCTGTTTACAATTTCACCCGATAAGCTTTCTTTGATTGAAGATCAGTTTTCACACTTCAATCAAAACTTTGCCAACTGTTTTAATGTTCTTCCTTCTTCCGGGAAATCCGGAAGATTTCCTTGCAAGTTCACAGTTATCGGAAAGGCAATTGCCGAAAAAGAAAACGTCATTTTAAGACATACAGGATATGGGCAAAAACGGCAACCGTTATTAAAAAACGGCTATGATTCGTTCACAAAATTATATATGATATGAAAGGTGAAATACGTTCATCTGTTTTTACTTTTGGAGTAAAAATTTAAGGGAAAATTTCACAAAATACGAAAATACATTTTAAAGGTTATGATAACTTATGAAAAATATACTAAAATATGCAGTCGTTTTGCTGTTGCTGTTTGCAATGGTCGGGACGGCGAGTGCAACCATCTCCAATCTGGTAATTGATTCTGAAAGTGGTGATTCTACATCATTTTCAGTTGCGTTCAGTTGGGATGATGATGATGTATCTGGTACAGCTCAATATTATGTAACAATCGAAGATTCAAGTTCTATAGCCATTTCTGGTTTCCCTAAAACAACCGGAGTTAACTCTTCCAGTTATTCAGGTTCATTGACTGCAGGCACTTATACCATTATTGTTAATACTAAAGATTTATCTGACGTACAAACAAAAACCTTTACTGTTTCTGATCCTGTTCCAGTTTTACCTGACCCTGTGGTTGGTAATTTAGTTTCTACTTCAAATTCAAACGAAACTCATTTTGAGTTGACATGGAATGCATGGACCCCTTCCGGGACCGAAAAACTTGAAATTTATAATGGCAGTGATTGGATCGACGTCACAGTAGCAACAACTGCGCTTGTTAATGGGAATTCTAATGCTGTCACTGATATTCGTTTCCGTACAACGGATGGTACAAATCATAATGAGAAAGTTCTTAAAACAATCGAGCCCACCGAAATCTCAATGAATTCAAAAACCACTGATTCAATTACTTGGGCATTATCAAAATGGACCGGATACATAAACTATACCGTTGAAGGAAATATCAGTGGTATTGTCGCTTCAGGTGATACAGTAGCTTCGAATCCGTTAGTTGTTTCGAGTTTAAATCCTGGTGAAAAATATACATTAAAAGTCAGAGGAACAGACGGAACAAATTACAGTTTGTTTAATACAAACCAGGTCGAGCTTGAAGCAGCTGTTATTAATTTTGTCGATGACTCCAAATCTGATTCTAATCGAGAAATTTTTAAAGATAATAACAGTTCAAACGGAACAAAGAATTTCAATATTGAATCCGGGGTTACTACTTTTATCAATATAACTGCAAAAGAAGAAGTAACTTTCAAATGGGAACTTAAAATTTATAATGAGACCGACAGTGATTGGAAAGTTGTTCCTTCAAGCCAATACACTGTTACACCCGATACAGGTAATAATTCAAGCAATTTTTCATGGAGACCTTCTGAAACAGGTAAATTCCAACTAAACTTGACAATGACCAATGATTCTGCAACACCCAAAAAAGAACAAACATTATCCTGGGAAATCAGTGTTACGCCCAGATCTACAGGCAGCCGCATTTGGCAGGAAGGAATGCCGACAACATATACTTGGGATGCACGCAGTTTCTCCGGCTTCTATTATAATTTGGATACCGGTCAGGGCGATGAAAGTATGACCATTAGAAACATTGGTCGTTCCATCGATAAAGGAGATCTGACTTACCAAACAACAACTTCCGAGACAGATTACGAATATGAACCCTGGGGCACGTATGAAATCGTCGGTTTCATGGGTGACAAATATTTCGCCGGTGACAGTAAAAGCAGTTTGATGAAAAACGGTAACTTGTCAAAAGTGTTGGTTGACACAGACGACACCGTTCAATTGCGTACCGGTCAAAATTATGCGCTTGAAGAAGGATATTCAATTACTGTTCAGCAAATTGATATCAACGGCGGTAAAGCGCAAATCGTCTTTTCAAGAGACGGCAAAGAAGTCGGCAGTTACATTACAAACGAAGGTGAAACCGCCAGCTACTACAAAAATATCGGCAGCGGTAACGGAAATAATACAACCTTCATCAAAACACGCGTCAAAAGCGTTTTCCAAGGCTCTGAAAGTGCCATTGTTGAAGTGGAAGGTATCTTCCAGATTTCTGATAATTTAACCCGATTAGAAGACGGTACAAAAATCGGAAAAATGGAAATTACCAGTGTCACCAATGACAGAATCGAAATGGAAAACGAAGAAAGAATCAGTTTAAGCCAGGATTCTGAAATCGATTTAATGGGTAAAGTGAAAATCGTTGTCGCCGATTCCGGCACATTGAGATTTGCTCCTGTTATGGAATACACAGAACCCGGTGTCTATGAAATCCGCGGTACTGTTTCCGATTACAGCGAATCTGATTATATTATCTACGAATGGGATCCGAGAAATTTCGAAGGATTCTATTATGACATAAACGACGATGTCGAATCTTCTGAAAAAATTAAAATCAACCAGTCTCTTGACAACGGCTCCCGTTCAATCGACAAAGGAAATTTGGAATATTCATCCAATATCACAACAGTCGATTATAATTACTCTGCTTGGGGAGATTACAGTGTTGTCGGTTTCATGGGCGAAAAATATTATGCCGGTAAAGACGGAAGCTTGTTGAAAGACGGCAACTTATCCAAAGTATTGGTTGACACCGACGAAAAACGCCAAATGCGTACCGGCGAGTCAATGATTTTGGAAGAAGGCATTTCTATTAAGATTGATCAAATCGATACCAATGGTAACAAAGCTCGTCTGATTATTGAAAAAGACGGCAGGGAAATCAATTCCAGCATTGTTGATTCCGGCAGAGATTACATCTATGAGGGAAACAACAGCAAGATCAAAGACACCTCATTCATTCGTATTCGCGTTGATTCCGTTTTCCAGGGAACTGAAAGCAGTATCGTTTCAATCGGTGCCGTTTTCCAGGCTTCCTTAAACTTAACAAAACTTGACACTGACACCAAATACGGAAAAATGAAAGTGGACAGTTACAGCAGTGACGGAATCCGCCTCTCCAGTGATGAAAAAATTTCACTTTCTCAAGACAGTGAAGCTGAATTCATGAAAGTCGGCAATGAAACAATGTATTTCAAAGTCGGTGACAACAGCACTTTGAGATTTGCTCCTGTCGTTGAACGTACAATCGGTTCCACCGACCCGTTGAGTGTCAAGGTCAGTCCGAGCACCGCAACTGTCGGCGACGTCGTTAAAATCACATTGAATGACCGCGGAACAACAATTGAAGGCGTGACTGTTTATGTCAACGGTTCAAAAATCGGAACAACAGGCAGTGACGGAACACTCAATTACACGACCGATAAAGCAGGTTCTTTCCGTGTGACCGGTGAAAAATCAGGCTATGTCAACGGAACCGAAACGTTAACCGTTAATGAAAAACTCATTAACATGACCGTTCGTGTTTCTCCTGAAAACATCTATTATGGAACAACCGGTACAATCAAAGCAACCGATTCCTTAAACGGCTCGGCTGTCAGTGATGCAACTGTTTACGTCAGCGGCGAAAATATGGGGCGAACAAATTCTACCGGTGAATTGAATTACACATTCAACAAGACCGGAACAATTACAATCGAAGTTTCCAAAAATAAATACAACAACGGAACAACATCGGTTAACATTTCTCAAAAAGTTGCTTTCGCTTACGCAAACTTTGAAATGAAACCGGATGAGCCGGCTGCTAAGAAAGCTGTCAAAGTTTCCTTTGATGTTACAAACAACGGTATTGAAAGCGGTTCACACGACGTGAGCTTGGTTTTAACAGACAGCAGCGGAAATATCATTGATCAGGATGACAAAACTGTTTCTGTAGATGTCGGCGAAACCAAAAGCGTGACTCTGTCCGTTAAAGCACCCGAAGAAGGCAGTTACAGACTGACATTAAAAGAAACTGACAGCAATAGAACAGTCGATTTGCCGTCCAGCATCTCCAATGTTTCTGTCGGTCCTGCGAAATTCGGCTCCACCATTTTGTACATTGTCTTGGCGATTCTTGCAATCCTTATCCTTGCAGTAATCGGATTTGTCGCATACCTCTTTGGTGTGAAAGGCGCAACAAAAGACAATTATCAATATGTTGCTCAGGAAATCGTTGACGATGTTAAATCGAAATTCCAAAGAAAATAAGGAATCAGATAAGTAAAAAGTAAAATCGAGAAGGTTTGTTCTTTCAAACCTTTTCTTCTTTTTTTGTAATATGCTGCACATCGTGTGCAAGCCTCATCATTTTTTAAAATCGTTAAAACCACGTTTTTATTTCCGGGCGTACTCCGGTTAAAAATAAACCTAAAATAAAAAAGAATAAATTTTAAATCATCCGATCTTTCTCATTGCAATTTCAATGGCTTCGGTGATACTTTCTTTTGGCATAATCGTTGTAACCGGTATCGAAACAATCTTTTCAACCGTGTGACTGACAATTGGCGCGCATACCAGTGCTTTGGCTCCATCTCTTTCGGCACGTGTCGCCACGATAATTGCTTCTTCTATGGAGTTGGCTGAATATTCTTTGACCGTAATCAAACGACCGCCGATTTTTCGCTTCGTTTCCGTGATGGTGTCTAAAACCATTCGCGCCGCAATAACGGCAATAAACTCATCGCCGATGTTTTCATGTTTTTTAACGGTGTTGACGATTTGGCGCAATGTTTTGATATTGGGCGCGCGCGACCCCGATAAAATTTTATAGAGCGTGCTGTGCGGAATTCCGGCTTCTTTTGAAAAATCAATGGTGTTCATATTCAAATCTTCACGAATGGCTCGATGAAGAACGTTTTGAAGGTTTTCATCCGACTCAAACGCGGCTTTAATAATACGATCCGAAATGTTCATCTTGTTCCCTTTTTTATTTTTATTTTTAAAGTTTTTATATTCTTTTGAATTTCTTTTTGTCCAAAAACGGATATATCATATATATAATTATCACAAAAATGATAAAAACGATTCGTTTTCGGATAGTTTTTTATAGGACTCTTGAGGAAATGAATATTTACGGCATTTTGCCACCTCTTAAAAACGTTTCCCGAATATGTTTAAGTTCAGAAAGTGTTTTGAGAAAAATAAGAAACCGTGTGATGTGCTTGACCGAATATTTTAAGCATGTCTCTTTTTACCCGTAAACACGCTCATCATTTTCTCGAAACATTTTTCAAAATCAAACAAGATATATCTCTTGTCTAATTTCCTTTTTGGAGGTTTCATTATGAAAAAAATTATGCTTATCAGTTTCTCCCTTTTATTAATCGCAGCCGTTTTATTTTCCGGGTGTTTAAACAATGACGGAGAAGAAATCGATCTGACGATTGGTTTTCAACCCAGCACGCACCAAATGGCGTATTCAAGCGCAAAAGAAATGGGATGGTGGAAGTCCAATTTGACCGCTCTGGAGAGTGTGAATTCCGTCAACGACAAGTTTTTCCCAAGCGGTCCGCCCGAAGCCGTCGCCTTATCCTCTAACGCGATTCAAGTGGCTTATATCGGCGCGGCCCCTTTAATTCCCGCGATTGCTCAAAACAACTCTCAGTTAAAGATTATCGCGGCCGTTCAAACAAAAGGCTCAAGTATCGTCATTCCGACAGATGCGAATTACACCGGACCATCTTATTTTGAAGGCAAAAAAATCGCGACCTTTCCGCCCGGCTCCATTCAAGACACCCTCTTAAAACAGTGGTTGGTTGACAACGGAGTCAATCTTTCAAAAGTAGAAATTAAAGGAATGGACTCCGGCGAAGCGCAAACCGCTTTGAAATCCGGTGCCGTTGACGCCGTATTCCTTCCGCATCCCTCTCCGACGGTCATCGTTCAAGGCGGATTCGGCAAAGTTGCCGTAAATTCCGGCGAAATGTCTGCGGACCACGCGTGCTGTGTTTTGGCCGTGAACCAAAAACTCATTGACGAGCACCCCGAAATCGTTGCCAAAGTTCTTGAAATTCACATTGCGGCAACAGAATACACCAAAGAGAACCCAAAACAAGCCGCCAAATATTATGCAAACGTAACGCAGGTTTCAGAAGACCTCGTTTTGTCTTCCATTAACGATTGGGACGGCGACTGGATTTCTGACCCCCACATCATTGAAGATTATGTTGTGGCTTACGCCAAATCTCAATACGAACAGGGATTGGTTCCGAAATTATTGACAACGGAAGATCTTTTTGACATGTCCTTTTACGACGGATATGTCGACGGGCAATAAACGCTCAATTTTTAAGGTTTAATCGGAAAAAGCCCGATGAACCTTTTATTTTTTATTTCTGTTTTTTGTTTTTATTTTTTTACGTTATTTTTTTACGTTATTTTTTAAAAAGCAAAGTTATTTAAATCGCCTTTTGTTTTTTCATTCATTGTTTTAAGGGGTTTTGACGTGTCATTTTCAAATTCAACGGATAAGGCGAGTGTTTCTCCCGAGTTGCTGGCGCCGGCCGGAACGATTGTTTCATTATTGACCGCCGTTTCAAACGGGGCGGACGCTGTTTATATGGGCGCTTCGCGTTTTGGCGCGCGCGCTTACGCGGGTAATTTTTCGGATTATGAGCTTGCCGCCGGCATTGATTATGCGCACGCTTTCGGAAAAAAAGTGTACGTGACGCTCAATACGCTTTACAAAGACGAGGAACTTCCTTTTGTTTTGGAACTGTTTGACGCGCTTTACCGGCACGGGGTTGACAGTATCATTGTTCAGGATTTGGGATTGCTTTATAGAATCAATGAGAAATATCCGGACTTTGCCGTTCATGCCAGCACGCAAATGACGGTTCACAATTCTTATCACGCGTCATTTCTTCAAAAGAGAGGGGTTTCTCGGGTTGTTCCGGCGCGCGAAAATTCGATTCCCGAATTGATTGAAATCAAAAAGACGGGCGTTGACGTTGAAATTTTCATTCACGGAGCGCTTTGCATTTGTTACTCCGGACAGTGTTTCTTCAGCAGTTTCGTTGGTTCAAGAAGCGGCAACCGCGGGAAATGCGCGCAACCGTGCCGTAAAAGATACAAACTCCTCAGAAACGGACAAACGCTCAAAACCGACGGGCAATATTTGCTCAGCCCCCGAGATTTAAACGCGTCAACAAATATTGAAAAATTAATTGCGGCCGGAATGGATTCTTTTAAAATCGAAGGCCGAATGAAAAAACCGGAGTATGTCGCGGGCGTCGTTTCCGTTTATCGCAATTTAATCAATCGTGTTTTGGATAAGATTCATTCCAATCCCTCCAACCAAACGGCGGGTACGTCCGAATTGGAGGCCGCGCCCCCGGAAGAATCAAAATCTGTTTTTTTAAACGCATCCGAACCCGTTTTACCGACGGCGTCTGAAAAAGAAACGTTAAAAAAATTATTCAATCGCGATTTTACGGAAGGCTATTTTATTCAAAATCCCAAAAACGAGTTGATGAGCCGAAATTTGCCTTATAATAAAGGCATTTTAATCGGCGAAATCGAATCCGTCCATCAAAAATCACGAAAAATAAAAATACGCCTTTTCTCCGATTTAACCACTCATGACGGAATTTCCATCGGAGACATCGAAAAAAGTACGGATTCAATCAAAGACCCGCGATTCGGATTTACCGTTAAAAGAATGTTTATCGGAAATAATATTTGCGATTTCGCACGCTCCGGTGACGTTGTTGAAATTCCTCTTCCCGCCGGCGATTCTCAGAACCAAGTCTTTCTCCCTTTTATCGGGGATTTTGTTTACAAAACGTTTGATTTCGAACTTCAAAGACAAATTTCAAAGACTCTTCCGAAAATGAAGGATGAAGACGATGATTCTCAAATTAAAGAATGGATTCATTCGGTTTATTCAAATCCTTCTTCAGCTTTGCCCGATCCTTTTTCCGATTCGTCGCCAAATTCATCATCAAATTCATCATCAAATTCATCATCAAAATCATCATCAAAATCATCATCAAAATCATTTCCCGACTCCATTTTAAACGCCTCCGCCGATTCGGGTGCATCCGCCCGTCCCGTTTATTCTTCGTCGGATGTTTTTTTGATTTCGGAAATGGTGGAAAAATTATCTCCAAGCGAATCTCCTCAAATCTCGGTGACTTTGACCTGCCAAATCCGAATCGGAGACCCTCTTTGTATCGTCGCTTCCGATTCTTTTGGAAATTCCGCCGCCGTTTTTTCGGAATATGTGGTCGAGCCGGCTCAAAAAAATCCGCTGACAAAAGAAAACGCGTCGGATATGTTGTTTAAACTCGGAAATACGATTTATCAAACGGTTTCTGCCGAGGTTGATCTTGTCGGAGACTGTTTCGTGCCGGTCGGCGAATTTAAAAATACGCGAAATAAAGCATTGCAAGCGCTTTTAAACGAGAGAATTATTAGAAATCGGAGAGCGCCGATTGAGCCAAATCCCGCCGAGACCGATAAAAGCGAATCGGATTTCATTGAAATAAAGGAAGAAAATGTCGATCGTCTTGATTTCAAACAATTTTTATCCGAGTTTGAGCCGATTGTTTCGGTTTTGGTTTATTCAAAAGACGGGCTGAAAGCCGCGTTGGACGCGGGCGCGGATCGGATTTATATCGGGGGCGAAGTTTTTATCGACCCGTTGACACAAATCGAGTACGGGGTATCCGTTCAAAAACTCATTGAAATCGCAATGGACTCGGACGCATCGATACGTTCAAAATTGTATTATAAAACTCCTCAGATTACGAAGGAAAAAGAGTTCATCGCGTTGCGCGAGGATTTAGAAGCTCTTCTTCAATCCGGGATTCAAAATATATTGGTTTCAAATGCGGGCGTTTACGAATTTTTAATTTCAACCCCCGCTTTCTCAAACAAATGGAATATGGCTCTTGGAGAATCTTTTAATATTTTTAACTCGGCGGCGGTTTTGAATTTTACGGAGCGCGATTGGTTTTCAAAACCCGACTCGAATTCCTCTCCGGAATCAACAACCCCGGTCCCGGCCTCTTCCGTTTCTTCGATTTTGTTGTCTTCCGAACTTTCCGTCTCCGAAATTGAAGTTTTTGTTCAAAATTTGATGAGACAGAAGAAAATGATTTTCCCGGCGGAATGTTTGATTCACGGCCGTCAAAAGCTGATGGTAACGGAACATCCGTTGCTTCAGACTTTGTGCGCTTCGGGGTGCGCTTCGGAGTACGTTTCGAGACACGTTTCCGATTCCGACCGAGAACAAAAAACGACCCCGGATTCTTTGGCTTTTTCGGATTATTCTTTAAGAGATATGAAAAATTATGAATTTCCCCTTTATGCGGATTTAAACGGACGAAATCATTTGTTTAATTCAAAAATATTAAACGCGAGCGATTTGGTTTTAAAGTTAAACGAAATCGGGGTTTCCGTTTTTAAAATTGATACGATCGGATTTTCCGCGGAAGAGATTTTTTTGATCGTTTCCTGTTATAAAAGAATATTGCTTTTAAAAGAAGCTCCCAAAAATATTTCGGGAACGGACTCGGATTCACAATTGACAAGAGGAAATTTCATACGAGGGACCGATTGATTGGACTTTGCTCGTTTATTATTTTGCGAGGAGACTCATAAGACAATATGATTCTCTTCGTTATATCACATTGGTATTTTTTAAACAAAACATTTAATTATAACTGTTTTGCTTATTAGCTTGTTTAAAAAAATGCGTGTTTCCCGTTATTTTTAAAAAAATAAAAGACATTCATTATTTAAACGAACCTATCAAATAGATTTATCATTTAATAAAAATATATTCTAACATTATTTGGATTAATGGTTTTTGGAAAAATATCATTTAACATATATTTTTAAGATATCATTTGAATTGAATGTCATTGGTCCAAAATATTAAAAAATTATTAAAAACAGAAATTATAAAAACAGAGTGGGGGAGCAATGAAAATAAAAATAATCAGTTCCAAAGAAGAAATTGAAACCATAAAAACAGGCGAGCGTATCATCCATTTGGCTTTTCGCCCGTCTAACAAAGACATTATG
The DNA here is from genome assembly GCA_034006575.1 of Methanimicrococcus sp. Classification (GTDB taxonomy): domain Archaea; phylum Halobacteriota; class Methanosarcinia; order Methanosarcinales; family Methanosarcinaceae; genus Methanimicrococcus. Next base: position 12,147 of record JAVESN010000017.1, on the reverse strand, counting down.
ACTTTGTACACACTTTGTCCGAGTGTCCAAGCGTTTCATATCCCTTCTTCTTATATGAGCACCTTATCCGAATCTATTCAAATGTTTTTATCGATAAATAAGATTGCACTTTTGAAAGGAGACGTTTGGGGGCATCGCAAGGATCTCAATGAATATTTTGAGGTTCCCAAAGAAATTTTAGACAAAATAAATGAATTAAAAAACAATGGCGTTTCAACAGAAGAAATCATTTCAATAATGTCCGCCGAAACCAAATTGGGAGCCGATTTGGTTCGATTTATTTTGAATTCTTAAAAAAACGAGGCAGCGTTTGAATCTTTTAATCCGTTTTTAAACAGATTTTTTTTAAACCATCTGCCCGTTATTTTTATATTTTTTTACATATTGTATTTCTAATTATATCTTCTTATTTATTCCGCCACAATCTTTTATTCATTAATATACATATTTAATTTTCTCGTTATTTATTTTTGGATATTTATTCTCCCGAAATGTAGTTCCCCAACATTTATTTTACCGATGTTTTTTCTCCGCTATTTGATTTCTCGGCGTTTTAGTCCCCGATATTTATTCCGGCATTCTGTTTCCGTTTTTGTATTACTTTCGCTTTGCACGGCAAACGGTCATATATCTCTTTGTCGTTTTAAAAAAAGATGACTGAATTTGAAAGAGGTTTGGTAACCTCCTTTAATAATTATTTTCGTGAAAAACACATCCGCGGCATTTCTTATCGGTTAAAACAGCACCGTTTTACGGCTCAGTTTTTGGATGTTTTAGTGGATTCCCTCAATCCGGATTATTATCTCGGAATCGAATGCAAAAGCATATCCGTTGAAAAAGGCGCAAAGGCGCTTTATTTCACGCAACATTTTACAACCGATAAAAAGGGCGTTCATCAAATCGAACGAATTTCCGATTTTCTTTTGGAATCCGGAAGGTGCGGTTTTTTAGCGGTTGAACTTCGCTACGGTGCGGGGCACCCTCGTGAAGCGTACGCGATTCCTTGGAATGACATAAAAAATCGGTTCGGTTCGGAATCTCTTAAATTTACGATTGAAGAAATCAGAAATTATCCGTCCGTTCTTCGGTCCGGCGGCGGGTATTCCGTCGAACCGGATGTTTGGATTAAAAAATGATGTTTGAATCAAAAAAGTTTGGATTTAAAGGATGCCGGGATTAAAAATAGAATGATATTTCTTTTACCGAATTCAATCGGCTTTATCATTTTTCCACAAGGTTATAAACAATGAAGTCGTTTAGAATCTTTATGAAAAATCAAGATTTGCAAAAAATATTAATCGGGGCTTTATCGCTTATCGCTTTTGCCGTTTTTTGGGAATTGCTTGCGGTTTTAATCGATAATTCTTTTTATTTGCCTCGTTTTTCAAATGTTTTTATCGCTTTTTTTGAGGTCATCCAAAGCCGATTTTTTTTGAGCGATTTAGCGGTCAGTTTATACCACTTTTTCATCGGGTTTATCGCGGCATTAATTGTCGGCGTTCCGATTGGCATGTTCATGGGATGGTTCCCGATTGTCGATAAAGCGATGAATCCGATTATTGAAATTTTTCGGCCGATTCCGCCTTTGGCGTGGATTCCGTTTGCGATTATTTGGCTTAAATTAACGCACCAAGCCGCGGGTTTTATTATTTTTATGGGAATGGTTTTTCCGATTATTGTCAGCACTTATTCCGGATTTAAAAACGTCCCGAAAATTTATGTCGAGGCGGCTAAGGTTTTGGGAAGCACGTCTCATATCGGATTGATTCGAAATGTGGCTGTCCCCGCAGCGTCTCCGATGATTCTCTCGGGCATTAAAACCGCGATGGGCGTCGGCTGGATGTGTTTGGCGGCTTCCGAGATGTTTGGCGTCAGCGATTCCGGTATCGGTTATAAAATCTGGTTCTCTTACGGGATTCAAGCCATGGATTATGTTGTCGTTTACATGCTTATTTTAGGCTTTACCGGTTTATTGCTGGACTTTTTATTCCGGTATTTCATTCAAAACCGCATTTTAAAATGGCAAAAAGGAACGGTGATTTAAATGAGCGATTTGGTCATTGAAAATTTATCTAAAACCTTTAAGAAGGGAAAAACCGATTTTACGGCGCTTGAAAACATCAGCTTAACGGTCAAAAGCGGAGAATTCGTAACGATTCTCGGCCCCTCCGGGTGCGGCAAAACCACTCTTTTGCGGATAATCGCCGGCCTTGAAACCTATTCTTCCGGAACCCTCACCTTAAACGATGAAGTCATCACGGGACCGGGATCCAAACGCGGCATGGTTTTTCAAGAATACTCCTTGTTTCCGTGGAAAACGGTTCTCGGAAATGTCATGTTCGGCCCGGTCATGCAGGGTTTTTCAAAAGAAGAGGCAATGTCCAAAGCAAACAATTACTTGGATTTGGTCGGCTTAGCGGATTTCAAGCACAGTTATCCTTACGAGCTTTCCGGCGGCATGAAACAACGTGTCGCAATCGCGCGCGCGCTTGCCAATGAGCCCGAAATCATTTTGATGGACGAGCCGTTTGGCGCGTTGGATGCACAAACGCGAAACAATCTTCAAAACGAGCTTCTTCGCATTTGGACCGAAGAAAAAAGAACGATTATTTTTGTCACGCACAGCGTGGACGAAGCCGTTTTCTTATCCGACCGAATCGTCATTCTCTCAAAACGCCCCGGAAAAGTTCGAAAAATCATCGACATCTCCATTCCGCGCCCGAGAGACCGCACGCGTCCGGAAGAAAACGCCATTCGAAACGAAGTCCTTCTTTTACTGGACACCCAAACGGATTGCAAAATCGATTGATTCTTTTCAATCCGTTTCATATATTTTATACGCAATCGAATCGTTTTTTTTCAGCATATCCGCCGTCCGATGGAATTCCATAAAAAAATGAGATAGAATAATCTCAAAAATAAAAAAAGAACAGCCGATTAAACGGATAACGGCCAAGTTCCGTAATAATAAGAAACAATTAAAACGAACAGACCGATTAAAATACCCGCGATTAAAACATAAATCGGTTTGAATGTGATTGCTTTATTGTCCGCGTCAAAATATCTCATCAACCCTGCGGAAGACTGAAGCCCGCTTCCTTTCTTCTTTGCCATAACTTTTCACCCTTTCTAATTAAAATACAACTCAATGAATGTAACTGATAGAGCGTTTGTTCTTATATAAACATTTATCTTTCAACGATATCGTTTCATCCCATTCATTCCATTCCGCTCATTTCATCCCATTCATTCCATTCCACTCATTTCATCCCATTCATTCCATTCCGCTCATTTCATCCCATTCATTCCATTCCGCTCATTTCTTTTCCATTAAGTATTTTTTAACAGTCGCCCAATCCGGAAATTCCTCCGAGCCGAACAAAATCCATTCCCCTTCAAATTCCGAGGCCCCGTTTTTGCCGCGGTCATCGATTAAAAAATCCCCTTTGTTTAAATTTTTATGATGCGTTAAGATGAGCCGCTTGTAAGCGCATTCGCCGAGATGCGTTTTGACCCAATAAAGTTTATCCGACCAAGCGGAATAATTTTCCCAAGGCGGCGTTGATAAGATGTAAATATCAAAATGCTTCGATAATTCTTGAAAACTTTGAACGGCGTCTTTCATCGGCGGAATCGTTTTAAAAATATTCGGAATATTATCAAACGTGGCCGGCTTATTCTCCTCTGGTTTGGCACAACAGCGCCGATACGTCTCTTCATCCAACTCATCAATAACGCGATGAAAATCCGCCAAAACCCCGTCCATATCAACATACAATATCTTTTTAGCCGCCATTTCCACCCCTCGATTCCGCTTTTTCGTCGTTTGTTTTTTCGTTTGTTTATTTTTCCGGTTTTTCAATTATCCGTTTTTAAAATATTTTGTATCATTTTTTATGTTTTGTCTTTTATTTATTCTTTTTCATTTTGTTTTTCCCGTTCCCGTTCGGTTTTTTTCCGACATTAAAAACCGCCGTCAAAATCAACGATAAGACTTCCCTGTCGCTTTCAGTCATCGTGTTTAAAACGTGATCGGGCGTTCTTTTTCATTTTTTTTGAAAAACCCAAGAACCGCTCCCGCTAATTTTGATTTTGAGCAAGCGAAGCGCGCGAAAAAGCGAAATTAGCGGATGTCTCCCAAAAGAATCAATGAAAAATACATTTAATTTTTATTTCAAGATTTAAAAATAATCTGAGTTTTTACTGTTTGGGCGCGACTTGTTTTTCATTTACCGCTTTTCGGTTTGTTCTTATCGGTTACCGATTAGTTTATTTTCCGACGTTTTTGAAAAATCAAAAACTCGTGTCAAAATAAACGATAAAATACACGTATCGCTTTCAGGCATCGTGTTTAAAACGTGATCGGGCATTCTTTTTATGATGTTTTTGAAAAACCCAAAAACCACCCATCAAAATCAACGATAAGGTTCTCTGTCGCTTTTTGTATTGAGGTTTAAAACTTGGTCGGGCATTCTTTTTATAATGTTTTTGAAAAAACCAAAAATCGTCCCCGCTCATTTTGATTTTGAGCAAGCGAAGCGCGCGAAAAATCGAAATTTGCGGATGTCTCCCAAAAGAACCAATGAAAAATACATTTTTTTTATTTGCTAAAAAAACAAAAATTGGAAGGGACTCAAATATAAATTTTAAATATTCATTTTTAAAAAAAACGGATGAAGATCTTAATTTATTTTTTGGGGTCGAATCCGTTCGCTTTGTCACCGCCTTCGGCGGCGCCTGCAGCGAACGGTCGTTTCTGAGATTTGATTAAATGTTTGAAAAACGGTTGCCGGGATTTAAAATATTAAATCAACGATAAGATACCCGTGTCGCTTTCAGGCATCGTGTTTAAAACGTGGTCGGGCGTTCTTCTTATTTATTTTTCATGCGGCGGTTTATTTTTTACTTTTATTTTGTTTTTTTGTTTCGTTTTTTTGCTTTTATTTTTTGCTTTTATTTTTTGTTTTTATTACATTTTCACCCGAGAATCAATTCTTCAATCAGAATCGGCGGATAAAAAACGCCTTTTTCGGTAATGATGGCCGACACGTTTTCCATCGGGGTTTTATCAAAGGCGAAATTTAAAATCGGGACGCCTTGGGGGACGTTTAAATCTTTGCCGGAACCGATGTATCGGAGTTCGTCTTCGGAACGTTTTTCGATTTTGACGTTTTCGTCCCAACTTTTCGCGTCCAACGTTGAAATCGGAGCCGCGACATAAAACGGAATATTGTGCTCTTTCGCTAAAACGGAATGCGTGTACGTCCCGATTTTATTGTAAACAAATTCTTGCGTCACCCGATCGGCGCCGACGATGACTTTGTTGACGACGCCTTCGCTCATCAAAAATCCGGCCGTCGAATCTGTGATGACCTGAACCGGAATCTTATCTTGTTGCAATTCCCACGCAGTAATGCGGCTTCCCTGATTGAGCGGACGCGTCTCGCACGCCAAAACCATGATTTTCTTCCCGTCCGAGACGGCGGAGCGAATCACGCCAAGAGCCGTTCCCCAATCAACGCACGCCATTCTCCCGGCGTTGCAGTGGGTTAAAACGACATCTCCGTCATGAAGCAATTTCGCGCCGTTTTTGCCGATTTTCTGATTGATTTTGACATCTTCGTCCGCCATGTTTTTCGCCTCTTCAAGAGCGATGTTTTGAATCAAACGCGGATCCATTCCTTCTTCTTCGGCGACTTGGAGAATATGGTCCACCGCCCACTCCAAATTAATCGCGGTCGGGCGCGTTTTTTTAACGGCGTCCCCTGCGATTTTCATATCCTTAATCATGCCTTCCACCGTTGACGCGCTGCTCAAACGCGCCGCCAAAGCCATCGCAAACGCGCCGCAAATACCGAGTGCCGGAGCCCCCCGAATTCTCAAATTTTGAATCGCCTCGCAAACCTCGGCGATATTTTTACACTTAATGAATTTTAATTCACCCGGCAAAAGCGTTTGATCAATCATTTTAATGGATGAATCCGAATCATCCCACTCAATCGTTCTCATAATTTCCCTTGACAATTTTTGTTATTCGGTTTAATAAATTTAAAAAAAAATCGACTTAATAAATTTGAAAAAAAACCATTTGATTTAATTTTAAAAATTTTTGATTTATTTTGATTGTTTGATTTATTTTGATCGTTTGATTTATTTTGATCGTTTGATAGTATGATTTGTTTTATTTTGTTGTCTTGTTTTGATTTGATTAACTTTGAAAAAATTAAATCCCGATTTTTTTTTCATCCGCGCCGTTTTCCGAATTATCTTAAACCTTCTTCCGTTATTGAAAAATAGGCAATTTCCCCTTCCGGTTTGGAGCGGTGCTTGATTATTTTGGCGCTGCGCTCTCCCGTTCCGACACGCTCTAATTTCAAAATGGTTTTTGAGATGTGCTCAATGCCGCGGCCGCCGATCGGGCGGACGTTTCCGCTGTTTTCCACATCGCTAAAAATCTGGTTCGTGATTAAAACGGCGATTCCTGTTTTTCGAGCGATTCCTTGCAAAAAGCCGATTTGGTTGGACAGTTCCCGCCGACTTTGAATTCCCGCGTCCTCGTCATCCAATTCATAACGATAAAAAGAAGTGGCGGAATCCACCACAATCAAACCGATGTTTTCGCTTGAAATCTTTTCCGCCTCGCAAATCGCGGAATATTGCTCATCAAAACTCATCGGCTCATAAATTAAAATATTCTGCGCGATTTCCTTGGACTTTTCCCCGGCGATTTGCGTAAAACGATCAAATGAAAGACCTTCCGTATCAATGTAAATAACTTTTTTTCCGGCTTTGGAGCATTCAATCGCCGCTTGAAGGCATAAATTCGTTTTTCCGGAGCCCGGCTCTCCGTAAATTTGCGTGACAATGCCGCATTCAATGCCGCCGCCGATTAACTCGTCAATCGGAAAACACCCGGTAGACACAAAAGATCCGATACCTGTCACTCCTTTTATTTTTGTATGTATTGACAACAATATTTAAATGAATATAATTCTTTATAATGCCTATGGCAAATTCACTTTTAGCAGCGATTCTATCGTTTTTCATCCCCGGTCTCGGACAATTCTATTGCGGGCACTTTTTAAGAGGACTTTTTGTTTTTATCATGTTTTCTATTCTGGCCTTCTTTTTGGGATGGACGCTTATCATTCCGTTTTTGTTTTGGATATGGAATTTATATGACGCCATCACCCTGGCGCAAAGAACCGTGACACGATCACGGTATTGATTCTTTTTTGAAATAAATCATATTTCGTGTTTTATTATTTTCATATTATATTATATTTTATATCCTATTTTATATTTCATACTATATTTTATTTTTTTATTTCAACTGTTTTCCGATGTAATCATCCAACAAATTTATAAATTCCATCGAGCGTTCGGGCGGAATCGTGCCGCCGGCCGCGATATCGTGTCCGCCGCCTGCGCCGCCGACCATCTCCGTGACTTCATTCATCGCTTTGGACAAATTCAAACCGCGTCGAATCAAATCCTGCGTTCCGCGTGAAGATATTTTGATGCCGTCTTCCGAGTCGGCCATTCCGATAATCGGTTTTTTGCGATCCACGCCGTCTAAAGAAGTTGCCATTCCGGCAATGATTCCGACGATGGTTTCCTTAATTTCTTCGCCCGAATAGAAATATTGTATATTTTCAAGTTGTGTCACGCCGTTTTCTTTGACAAAATTCAATCCGTTGACCAGATTTTTGCGGTGCTCTAAAAGGAGCGTTCGGGCTTGTGACAAGGCTTCCTCTCGATTTCCCATACAAACGCGAACGCCGATTTCCGCTTGGTCATACCGACCGGTCGCGTTTAAAAGAGTCGAAAATTCGGACGCGTCTCTCATTTCCGTTCCTTCTTTTTCCGTCAAAAGCGTATAGCATTCGCGAATCAACTCTTCAACGCGCCGCGTGGAAAAACCGCGGTCCTGACAAAATTTCATTAAAGAAGACAAAACTTTGACACGCTCTTCTTGGGAGAGTTCAATCCACAATTTCGCGCCCTCCCGACGGTCATACCCGACCCCCGAATTTTGCAAGAATTGAATACACGCTTCTTCCTCCCCGGTCAATCCCGGCAAATACGGCTCGGAAGAATATTGAAACATTTTATAAATCGGACGCGTTTGTTTCCCAAAAAGCGACAAATCGGGCGCGTTTTGCAAAACCCCGGCGTTGACCCCCTGCTCTAATATTTCCCGATTTAATCCGACCAATTTCCCGTATTTTCGATTTTGCATATCCCCGATGGCGCCGACAATCGCTAAGCCCGCCAAATCGGAATTGTCCCCCAAGGCGTTTGCCAAAATATACGAAACCCCTGAGCCGCTGATTTCAAAACCGCCGTTTGCGCCGAATAAATGCGGATTCATATGAAACGGAAACGTTTCGGAATCGGCGGTTATATTTTCCGCCCGACCGACCGGCTGATGATGGTCGGCAATAACGGCGCTCATCTCATGATCGACAATGAAATCAACCATGGCGCTTCCAAGATCCGTAAAAATAAGCTGCCCGTAATTTTCTTCAAACAAACGCGCCATGGTTTTTTCATCCAAATTTTTAACAAACTCGGACGTGTAAGGAATGTTTGCGCGCTCAAATGAAAGAGACATAATCGCGCCCGACGTGATTCCGTCCGCGTCAATATGAGACACCAAATGAACGGAGTCGGCGGACTTCAGTTTTCGCGCGCACAATTCCGCTCGATCGCTTAATTTTTTAAAAGTATCAGAAACCATTTTTTCACTCAATTCATTAAAATTCGATAATTATGCTTTCTCAATGTTTTTCTGCTTTAAAAAGATGATTAGATATTACCGACATTTATTTTGAAAATTATATAGTAGACATTATAACAATTACAAAAATATATAATTATAATTAAATTTTCTTCGTTTTTATTTAGGGCGGGAGTCATCCGGGAGGATAATAATAAAAATGCGGCTGTCAATTGTTTCGGAAAAGAAATAGATATTCAAAAAATAGATATTCGAAAGAATGTGTTGGACAGACTTCAAACCAAAGATATCTGTATAAAAAAATGACCAAAATAAAGAGATAAATATATGTATATTTCACAAATAATATAAAAAAGCGAATATAAAGTGGTTACTTTTTATGAATATGAAATCTTATCGCATTTTATTTACTTTTTTATTGCTGTTTCTTTTCTTTATTCCAGTTGCAAATTGTTTGACTCCCGCTATGCCGCCTATTTACAATATTGAGTCCGCAAAAGATCTTCAAAAGATTGGAAACGAATGGCCTCTTGATGGTCTTTATTTGTTGACAAATGATATTGAAATCATTGAGACGGAATGGAAATGCATCGGCTCAAACGGGCGTCCGTTTACGGGATCATTTAATGGAAACGGCCACACGATTCGATTTAAGAACGACGTTTCTTTTATGCAAGCGATTGGACCGAATATAAACGAAAGTTCAAACGGGTATGGTTTTTTTGGCAATATTTATCGCATGAGTGAACACGTCGGATATTATGGCGGCGAATTCAAAAATATAATTGTTATTTATCAAGGAAATATTAATAATCGACATGAAAATAATATCGGCGGTTTTGTCGGAATTGTCAGCAATTCAAGTACGGCTTCACCCAGGTTTGAAAATTGTTCTATTATTTTTGAAAATAAAACATTAAATGGAAACAATGTGATTGGCGGTTTTGCGGGTTATGTAAAAAATGCATTTTTTTCAAATTGTTCCGTAATTTCTGATGTAAAATCCAATCAATACGCGGGCGGTTTTATCGGGTATGTTTCTTACGGAAATTTTTCAAATTGCTCCGTGACAGGTTCTTCCTGTGATTTAATTCACAAAAATGTTTTTTTTGGAGGGTTTTCAAATGCGGAACAATTGAATTTAAATCAATGTTTCTTAAATGAAAAAGAAATAACGGTTGATAACATTTTGAATTCCGAACCGGAATCTGAAGCAAAAAATAAGGACCGCCGAATATATATTTATGCTGTCTTCGTATTTTTTACAGCAACCGTTTTATATTTAATTTTGTTGATTTTTAAAAATAAAAAAGTTGAGATTTGATAAAATAAAAATTATGAAAGAGGATTGTCTATCCTTTTTTAATTTTTAACGGGAATTCCGTTTCTCCTAAATTCTTCTTTGACGTCGCCGACGGTATATTTATCAAAGTGAAAAACGCTGGCCGCAAGCACGGCGTCGGCGCCGCCTTTTTTAACGCCGTCAATCATGTGTTCAATCGTTCCGACACCGCCGGACGCGATGACCGGAATGGATACGGCATCGGAAACCGCTTTTGTTGCGATTAAATCGTATCCGTCGCACATGCCGTCTCTATCTTTAATCGTTAATAAAATTTCGGAAACCCCGTAAGACTCGACTTCTTTGGACCAGTTGACAATATCAAGGCCGGTTCCTTTGTTTCCGCCCATAATCATGACTTCGTACCAACATTTTTCATCGCCGTTTTTAAAAATATTAATGTTCGGCATTGTGATGTCCGTGTTTTTTTTGCCGTCAATCGCAATCACGATTTTATCGCCGCCGAAAGTCTTGACGGCTTTTTTGATGAAATCCGGATTTTTAATTCCGGCGGTATTAATCGAAACTTTAGAAGCGCCGGCCTCCAACGTTTTTTGAACACTTTCAATCGAAGAAATGCCGCCGCCGATGGTAAACGGAATTTTAATTTCTTTGGCCGCTTTTTGAATCACGCCGATTAATGTTTCCCGCCCTTGAACGGACGCGGTAATGTCTAAAAATACGATTTCATCCGCGCCTTGTCTTTCATATTTTTTAGCGAACTCTATCGGGTCGCCGGCATCTTTTAATTCTTCAAACCCGACGCCTTTGACGACTCGCCCGCCGTTTTCATCCAAAACCAAATCCAAACACGGAATGATACGCTTTTTTGACATAAAGGAAACTGACTTGAAGTAGGATATAAATCTTTTTGACAGAATGGCGGCGGCATCTTTCTCATTTTTTTAAGACAAAAAGATTCTTTTTTCTATTCTCGTTTTTTGATATATTATATCGTTTGAATTCGTTATTTAAAATGAACAATACTGACATTTTTGATTCCGTTTAAAAAAGAAAAGAGTTCAAATTTGATACAAAGAAATAAAAGTAAAAAATAAAAGTAAAAATAAAAGTAAAAATAAAAGTAAAAATAAAAGTAAAAATAAAAGTAAAAATAAAAAAATAAAAATAAAACCGATGACCTGCCCTTTCATTTTGTTTTGAAGGGGGAAATCAGTTTCGTTGTTTGAGCACGCTTTTTTGAAACGGCAACGCAATCAAAAAAAAAAGATCAAAGAACCCCTTTCGTGCTTTTAATTTCGTCACCCTCGACAACCGTTGCGCGTTTCATGGCGTACGCGAACGCCTTAAACAAGGCTTCCGTTTTATGATGGTCGTTGTCGCCTTCGACTTTCATGTTCATGTTCACGCCGGCGTTGTTGACAAAGGATTCAAAAAAATGTTTTGTCATTTGCGTGCTGTAAGTGCCGATGACGGGAGAAAAGAAATCCGCTTTCATCACCAAAAACGGACGCCCGCTGATATCAAGAGCCACCTCCGCCAAGGCCTCGTCCATCGGAATTTTGGCTTCCCCGAAACGCGCGATACCGCGCTTCTCGCCCAGCGCCTTAAAAAAAGCTTGTCCCAAAACGATTCCGGTATCTTCGATTAGATGGTGGTTGTCCACATGCAAATCCCCGACGGCTTTGACGGTTAAATCATACCCGGAATGGCGCGCAAAAGCGTCCAGCATATGGTCCAAAAAACCGATACCGGTCTCAATGGAAGAATCCCCGCAACCGTCCAAATCAATCTCAATCGTAATATCCGTTTCTTTTGTTTTTCTTGAAACGGACGCTTTTCTGGTTTGTGACATCGTTCTTTTTCCTTTAAATTTAAAATAATTATTCGGACGTTAATGTTGTTTTTACTTTTAAAACAACATTTGAATTTAAAATAATTTTTACTTTAGAATTTTTTTATTTTTAAATTATTCTTACTTTAAAAACAATTTTTACATTTAAAATAACTTTTATTTTAAGATAAAATTTACACTTAAAACGGTTTTTATTTTTAAACAATTTTTACATTTAAACAATTTTTACATTTAAACAATTTTTAC
>JAVESN010000015.1:0-22990 GCA_034006575.1 Methanimicrococcus sp. | reverse complement strand
TTTAAACAATTTTTACATTTAAACAATTTTTACATTTAAACAATTTTTACTTTTAACAATTTTTACTTTTAAAACGGTTTTTATTTTTAAAACGATTTTCAAATTTAGAATTGAAATCGACGAATGTCAATCGGTCTCGATAATGGATTATGAATTGATAATTTTTTGATTTCTTTCCAAAACTTGAATCGCGTTTTCGATGGTAAATTTGTTTGTATAAAGCGCGCTGCCGACAACGACGCCGTAAGCGCCGGCCTCTTTTAATTTCAATAAATCATCCGTAGAGGTAACGCCGCCCGACGCGATGACCGGAATGCCGACGGAATCAATCAAATCTTTGGTCGGCCGGATGTCAATGCCTTTTAACAAACCTTCCGTATCTATGTTTGTAAACAAAATGTATCCCGCGCCCAATTCTTCAAATTGTTTTCCGACATCTGTCGGGCTTTTATCGGATAGTTTTGTCCACCCTTCAATCGCGACACGATTGTTTTTTGCGTCCAAACCGACAACAATCGATTCTTTTCCAAAACTTTCCGAAAGGTCTCGGACGATTTGTGGATTTTTCATCGCGACCGTACTGAGAATGACGCGATCCGCGCCGGCGGATAAAATCTTTTCGGCGTCTTCAAAAGAGCGAATGCCGCCGCCGATTTGAATTTCCGTTCCATGCGGCTTTGCGCGCGATATGATGTTTTCAATAATTTCGGCATTCTTTCGGCTCCCTTCAAAAGCGCCGTCCAAATCAATCAAATGAAGCGTTTTCGCGCCGCGCAAAACCCAATTTAAAGCCGTTGCCGCCGGGTCGTCCAACGTAATCCTTTCGCTGCCCAAAATCCCTTGAACCAGTTGAACGCATTTGCCGCCTTTTATATCGACGGCCGGAATGATTTGAAATGCCATTTTCAACCGCCCTTAGGGAATCAAACGCTCGACCGGCAAAACCAAAATATCCTGCGCGCCCAATTCTTTTAATTTTCGAACGATGACGAATATGGAGTCCGCCTCGGTCACCGCATGAACGGCGTACATCTTTTCATTCTCATTCCGGCTTTGAACTTCCATGACCGTCGGGCCGTTTAAACCCGGCAATATTTTCTAGACATCATGAAGCATGTCGGCCGGCAGATTCATCATAATATATCGCTTCGTTTTCGCCAAAAGAACGCTTTCAAGAGCGGTTTCCACGTCTCGGATTTTTTCATGCGTTTTTAAACTTTCTTTGTTGGCGATTAAAAAAACCTTTGACTCAAAAACCGTCGCGATCGCTCTTAATTTGTTAATCATCATCGTCGTTCCCGAACTCGTGATATCGACAATCGCTTCGGCCACTCCGATGTGCGGCGTCATTTCACAAGCGCCGCTGACTTGAATCACTTCCACCTCATCGATTTGATTGTATTCAAAATACTGCTTGGCAATCTCCGGAAATTCAGTTGCGACGCGCTTTCCTTTCAACTCTTCCGGATTTTGAATATCGGAGGTTTCGGGAACCGCCAAAACCAAACGCGAGCTTCCGTATTTCAAATCAATCAAGCACTCGACGTCCGCTTTTCTTTCCGTCACCAAATCCAAGCCGGTAATTCCAATGTCCGCCGTTCCCTCCTCCACGTAAAGCGGAATATCGGCGGCGCGCGCAAAAATAAACGTAATATCGGGATCGATTGTTTTTGAAATCAATTGACGGCTTTCGCTTCCGCCGCCAAAAACAGGAAGCCCGGCATCTTTAAATAAAGCCAATGTCGGTTCGTGGAGGCGACCTTTGTTGGGTATCGCAATTCGAATCATTTTTTTTCCTTTAAAATTAAATTAAAAATACGGATATAAACATGAATATGAACACATTAATAAAAAATAAATACAAACATAAATACGAACATGAATATAAATTATAATCGTTTGAATAAAATCGAATAATAAAATCGAATAATAAAATCTATTTTAAAACTCTTTTTATTTAAGTTCTTGTTGCCGTATGGAATACTTTGTGTTTATAAAAACTTTGTTTTAAGGAAATATAAAAAATCCCAAACGCTTCATTAATCTTTTATTGGAATTTTTCTCAAATCCTCCCGTCGCATTTAAACAGGCTGATAATTATCGAAAAAAAGACCATATAATTACTGTCAGTAATATCTCACTGTAATGATTATATACAATAATCACTTATGGTTTATTCTGATTAAATTTTACAATTTTTAAATATCAAAAACGAAAAGACAGGATTAAAAATAGGATTTAAAATAACATGACTCAAAGAAATATTTGTGTTGAAAGATATATGGAAACGCCGATTGAAAAACAACAAATCGAATTGGTGGAGCGCAAGGGAATCGGACATCCCGACAGCATCGCAGACGGCCTGGCCGAATCTGTCAGCCGCGCGTTTTGCAAAGAATACATAGAAAAATGCGGTGTCATATTGCATCACAACACAGATGAAACCCAAATCGCAGCCGGACATTCCATTCCAAAATTCGGCGGCGGACAAGTCATTCAACCGATTTATATCTTATTGGTCGGCCGCGCCGCCAAGAAATTCGGCGACATCGATATCGCAACCGACACAATCGCCGTTAAAACCGCGCGCAATTATTTGAAAAATACGATTCCGAATTTGGATTTGGAAGCCGACGTCATTTTGGATTGCAAATTCGGCCGCGGGTCAACGGATTTATCGGACGTCTTTGACCGAAAAAGCTCAATTCCGATGTCAAACGACACATCGTTTGGTGTCGGGCACGCGCCTTTTTCCGAGCTTGAAAATATCGTTTACAACACGGAACGCTCTTTAATTGAAGACCTTAAAAAGAAAAAAGGATTAAACGCAATCGGCGAAGATATTAAAGTTATGGGGCTTCGAAACGGAGAAGACATTTCTTTAACGATTTGCTGCGGCATGGTTGACAAATACGTGGACGATATCGGCACTTATGTCAGCTATAAAGAGCAAATGGAGGATTACGTCAAAGATTTGGTTCCCAAATACACTTCCCGCAATGTTTCCGTGGCAATCAACGCCGGCGATGACATCGAAAAGAAATCCGTATTCATAACGGTGACCGGCACCTCCGCCGAAATGGGAGACGACGGCTCGGTCGGCCGCGGCAACCGCTCCAACGGCCTGATTACGCCGAATCGCCCGATGAGTATGGAGGCCACCAGCGGCAAAAACCCAATCAACCACATCGGCAAAATTTACAATTTAATGGCCACCCAAATCGCGCGCCAAGTCGCAACCGAATTGGACGGCATTGACGATGTTTACGTGAAACTTTTGTCTCAAATCGGACAGCCGATTGACAAACCGCTTGTCGCGAGCGTTCAAATCAGCGTCAAAAACGGCGTCAACTTCGAATCCATGAAAAAAGAAGCGGAAGGAATCACCGACGCTTGGCTTTCAGACCCCAAGAAAATTACGGAAATGGTCGCCAGAGGAGAATTAAGCACCTTTTAATTCTTCTTCTTTTATTTTTATTGTTTTTTTATTTTTATTTTCATTTAAATTATTTTCCGGTTTTCATTTTCGTCTTTCTTTTTTCATTACAAGTGATAAGAAAAGAACGAGAATTAAAACAAACAAAATTCCTGCAAAAAGCATGGAATATCTGCTTTTATTCATCTCTTTTTGGGGGATGATTTCTTCATCGTCAACCAGTGGATAATATTCTTCTGCAATCAAAAAAACGAGAGGCGGGGATGACACATTTTCTTTTCGGGCATATTCTTCAAAAACGGCAACAATTTCTTCAAAATCAGAAGTTGTTGTCAAATTTTCTCGGAATTTTTCAGATACGATGATGCGTATCGTTCCGTCAGCAAAAGGACCGTATCCTCCGACAAATCCTCCGTTTTTTCCCAAATATTCATTCAGAGCACCGTCTTCTGTAATGTCATCCGTAATATTGCGAATTGTAATCCACCAATTATAAGAATCGGCTCCGGCTGCTAAATTCGGCATAATTCCGGATGTTGCAATGACATCTTCCGTCTTTTTGACATCTTCGAGTGCATTTGGACGAATCGAATATCCTTTTTGAATCACATTATCTCGAACCATTTCATCCGTTAACGGATTTTCATTTATAAATTCCTGTTCTTCGCAAACGGCAGGAGAAAGAAGAATAAGCGTTATTAAAAAAATAACGGCTGCCGATTTTAGTTTTAACATATATATCACTTCCAAAACAAATTGAGAGTTAGAATAATATATAAAAGACATAATATAAAAGGGGTGTACCCAATAAAATATTATTTGAGAAATTAAAAGTTTTTTTTAAAAAAAAAAGATCAAAAAAAAAAAAAAAACAGAAAAAGAAATAAAAATTAATTTGAAAAAAGACGAACGTATTTTTCGCCGATTTCCAAATATTTTTTCGCGTCTTCGGGCGTTTTGGCTTCCGAAACAACGCGAATCATGGGCTCGGTTCCGGAGGGGCGAATCAAAAGCCAGCCTGCGGGGAACCATAATTTAATCCCGTCAATCGTTTCAATTTTTGAAACGTTGATTTCTTTTTGGTCCCGAGAAATTTGAGAGGATATTTTTTCCATCGTGTCGCTTAAGTTTTCAGCCACAAGAATTTTCGTTTTGTTGTTAAAATAAGTCGGAACCATCCTTTTAATTTCAGACGCTTTCATTCCGGTTTGCGCCAACATTTCAAGAACGAGTGCTGCCGCCATCGCGCCGTCGCGGCAAACCTGATGGCGCGGATAAATAATTCCGCCGTTTCCCTCGCCGCCGTAAACCGCGCCGACCTCAACCATTTTTCGGCCGACGTCAACCGAACCGACAGGCGTGTAATAAATATCGACTTCCTCTTCTTTTGCGATGTCCGTAAATCTCAAAGAAGTGCTGACGGTTGTGACAACCGGACCTTTTTCCTTTTGAAGGATGTATTTTTCAACCGCCGCCAACATAATTTCATCATCGATAAAATCCCCGTTTTCGTCAATGAAAACAGCGCGGTCGGCATCCCCATCTTGGGCGACCCCTAAATCAAAAGCCGAATTTTGAATGATTGAAGAGGCTTCGGACAAAGCTTCGAAAACCGGCTCCGGATTTCTCCACGGAAAAGTGCCGTCCGGCTGGGCGTTTAACGAAAAGACGCGGCACCCCAAACGGCGGAGCATATCGGGCATCGTCAGCGAACCGGCCCCGTTTCCGGTATCCGTTAAAACTTTAAACGCTCTTTGGGAGATGGATTTTTTATCCACAAGCGCCAAAATGCCGGAAACATAAGATTCATTGCACCCCGAATCAAACAAAAGTTTTCCCGTTTTTGCCCAATCCGCTTTGAAAAACCGCCCGGACTCATAAATTTCTTCAACCCGTTTTTCATCCGCGCGCGAAAACTCCGTTCCGTCGGCGTCAATGAATTTTATCCCGTTATACTCACGCGGATTATGAGAGGCCGTTACAATGATTCCGGCATCGATGTCCGCGTTATTTTTAACGTAATATTGAAGAGAAGGCGTCGGAACAATCCCGACATGAATGACGGCCGCGCCGCAGGAAAGCAACCCGGAAGCAACAGCCGATTGAATCATCGCCCCGGAAACCCGCGTGTCCGTTCCCAAAACAACAAAAGGCGTCTTTTTAAAAGAGCCCCCGTCTTTCTTTTCCCATAAAAAAGTGGCCAAGCTGCGCGCTAAATTCAAAGATAATTCCGGCGACAAGTCTTCGTTTGCGATTCCGCGAACACCGTTTGTTCCAAAAAGAGTCATATTTTGCCCTCATGTTGCTTTATCTGCTCATATAAAAAATAAAAGGGATATTTGATAAATATATCCGATAAACGAATCCGACAAATGTACACGATAAACGAATCCGATAAACAAATCCGACAAATGTACACGAAAAATGTATCCGATAA
Organism: Methanimicrococcus sp.; assembly: GCA_034006575.1. Classification (GTDB taxonomy): domain Archaea; phylum Halobacteriota; class Methanosarcinia; order Methanosarcinales; family Methanosarcinaceae; genus Methanimicrococcus. The sequence goes on along the minus strand of JAVESN010000015.1, from coordinate 17,117 downwards.
ACGAATCCGATAAAGATACACGATAAATGTATTCCATAAAACGGATTCTTTTTGTTTTATCAAACGCATCCGAAATAAATCAAATTTTTATCCGAAATAAATCAAATCTTCATCCGACGGCGGTTTTTCATAATAATCATCCAGACAATCCACGCCGCTGACGGAATCTTTAATTTTTTCAACGATTTGATCCATGTTTTTGATTTTTTCATCCAAAGCGTCCATATTGATTTCAATGCCTAAAATATTACATAATTTTTCAAGCAACACTTTTGAACTTTTCGGATCGGCGATGTATCCTGTGGTTGTTCCCATCAGACAGGCGGCGTCAATGTTTTTAAATTTGGCCAAAGATAAAATTAATCCCGACGCGCCGACGATTCCGCCCGGCGGCTCGGACGGGCTGAAACGAATCTCTTTTTCTTTTAACTCTTCAATCATATCAATATTATTAACGGCGCCGATGACGTAATTTTCATCATTGACGACACCTGTCGGATATCCGCCGAGCGTGAAAATACGCGTGGCTTTAAAGCGGGAGGCAAAATCGATGTAGATTTCACCCAATGTATAATGCCCGGAAGAGTCGGTACTTTGAGAATCTCCGACTAAGATTAACAAATCCCCTTGCTCTGTTTTCGCCAAATAAAGACGATTTCCGACCAGTTCGACCGTGCTGTCTTCTTTAACGATGACCTGCGGCGGGAAATGTTCGGAGAAGATGTCTGCGATTTTTTGAGCGTTTAAAGCTTCCACCATGTGGTCCGCGGTCAATTTTCCGACATGACCGACACCCGGTAAACCGACAATCATTGTCGGATTTTTTAACTGAAGTTCGCTTTGGTCAATGTGGTAAATGATTTCTTCTTTCATCTCGGCTTCTCTCCTTTAAAAGCGGATATCTCATTTTAACTTAAAAATTCCATGTTTGACCGGTTTTTTATTCATTCTTTGCGGCGGTCAAATCTTTTTTATACATTCGTCTGTATTTTCCGTACCGATCTTCCGGTGAATAGGGAGCGGGCCTCGGGTTGACACAAACACCGCCGCAATCGGGACACGTATCGGACAGAGTGTATCGCGCACAAGATTTGCATTTTTTAATCCGCTTTCCCATTTTAAATCCCCGATTATGATTTGACGGATTCGATGTGGCGGTTAAAAATCCCTTCTCCGCCGGCGTCCGTCATGGTTTTAATGGAGGCGGCAGAGGCTTTCTTTAAAACGGCTTCCGCTTTTTTATAATCCGGCGCAACCACTTTAATTCTATAGCGCGGAGACCCGACGTAGGTCACTTCGATTCGAACGTCGTCATCCACCGGAGTTTCCGCGGCGCTCTTCAGGGCGTTTCGGATGTATTCAATTCCGTCGGAAGCCGTCGTTTTTAAATCGACGTATCCGGCAATTTCAACGAAAGCGTCTTTGATGTTTTCCGCGGCGACGAGGACGATGGCGTCCACTATATTTTTGTCGATGGGCATGCCTTTAAAGGCGTTCGCTCCCGAAACGGCGGCTTCCTCAAAAGCACTGTACGCGCTTCCGAATTCGTCCGCGAAATCATAATAAAGCGTTTCAATCATCTTTTCATCAAAACCCGCGGTTTCGGACGCGATTTGAAGCCATTTTTCCGCTTTTTGCTCATTTTTCCAAAGTTGGATTTTGGTCCTTTTTTGATGCTCGTTCACATCTTTTAAAGACAAATCGATGTGCCCGCGCGTCCTGTCAATGTTTAACACTTTACAGACAACTTTTTGCCCTTCTCGGATGTAATCGCGAACGTATTTGACCCATCCGGCTTTGATTTCGGAAATGTGGATAAAACCTTCTTTTTCTTTAAACTCTTCCAATTCGACGTAAGCGCCAAAGTCCGTCACGTTCGTTACATGACAAACGACATAATCGCCGGGTTCCGGCCAATTCATACTTTTCATTTTTGTCCCTCAAATATCGGCTTTTCCTGTCGCCGATCTTTATTAAAATATTAAATTAATTCCCGATGCCAACGAGAGTATAAGAACGATTGAATAACGATTCAAAATATTTCAGCATTATTGAGATAATTTCAGTCTTATTTATGATTGTCGAGATGATTTCGCCTTATTATTATTCAAAGGATTGAAAAAATTTATAGGTGTTGTTCCGATGGCCGGGATAAGATTCGGGTCTTATCGGTTAAATCATTTTTCAATCAATATCAATTAAATCGTTTTTTGATTAATAACAGTTATATTACTAAATAATTGCCCTTGCTTTGAATGGCCGTGTTACGATTTGTTTTTTCAATTGTGTTTTTTAAAAAACAAATCGAGTAAGAAATAAGAGAATGTCAAAGATTTCAAATGTTTTTGAAATCTTTTTTGAATTTAGAATAAGTGTTTGACGTGTTTTGACATGGGATGTCTTTTAAGCGTATTGCCGGACGACGTCTAAAATGGCGTCCAGCTCGGTGTCTTGGAGCGTAAATTTCTCTTTGGAATAAATCGCTCTGAGTTCGTCGCGGGATAACGGCAAAATATCCGTGATTCGAACGGCGATGACGGGTTTCATTTTTTCAAAATCCAACAATTCCAAAACCAATTTTTTGGCGTCGGCCGCACTCAGTTTTGCAAAATTTTCGGCGTGGTTTAAAGCTTTCCTGAATTCATAAACCTGTTCTTCGTCGCTTTTTTCCCGTCTTTCCTCCATGATTTGGGTTAACATTTCCCGGACTTCGGCAAGGGTTAAAAGTTCTTCGTTTAAAACTTCTTTGACAATCATTTGTAAAAACACATCCGTTGATTCTTTTTCACTTATTCTTTCTTCATTGATCAAATGATTATTATAAGTTATTTATAAGTTATAAAATAAAAAAAGTAAGGCTTCGTTTGATTCAAGCGGAGCCTTTGTTTTTGCACAATCGCATATTTCATACAATTTATACAATTGTACGGAATTAATATTTTTGTGGTTTTAAGTGTTGCGGGAGGGAAATCACTTCTTTTTGAGCTTTTCCGTCTCTGACGCTTAAAATATACGCGCGGCCGCGTTGACCGACGACTTTTCCGGTGGAGCCCTGGAATTTCGGATTCGGATGGCCGTGTTGAATACTGGCGTCAATATCGATGTGAACCATCTGTCCGTCTTCAAATTCTTGAATGGCTTTACTGGGAGCGGATGTCCCTCTTTCTCTGATCGAATTTTGTAATTTATATCTTGTGCAGCGTCTTTCGCCTGCTGATTTTGATGACATTTTTTAATCCTCCTTTAGTATGACGTAAACGTTGTCATGTTAATGATTTGGGATGAATATGATTTACCGAAAAAAAACAGATTTAATTTGTTCATTACATTTTTTTCGGTTGCAGAAATCGCTCTCGTTTTGGGGCGATTCCTGTCGATTATTTGATAAACTTTCAAATAAATCGTTTGGTTTGAATTTGATAGTGAAAAAACAATTATTTTTCATGAGCCGTTTTTTAATCAAAGTTATGCCATGAATAATTATTTTGGTATATTAAGTTTATCGAAATGAAGAAGAAAGAATAACAAATCCAACCTTAATAAATATATGCTTTGCCATCGAATTTGTCAGAGCTTTTTCTTTTTTTATTTTAATCGTTTTTTGCCTCATTTACTTTTTATTTTTTTGTTTCATTTTTTTATTCAGACCGTTTTTTATTTCATTTTTTTATTCAGACCGTTTTTTGTTTCATTTTTTATTCAGACCGTTTTTTGTTTCATTTGTATTTTAAATAGAATTATTCCGCATCATTAATTTCAACGTCGATGACATCCAATTCGTCGACTTTGGCGCCGATTCCGAGAAGCCCCGCGATGCTGGGCACCGTTCTTCCTTCGTCGCTTGACGTCAGCTCTTTGACATAAAGACCGCCGTCGCAATGGATTTTGACCCACGCGATTTCAAATGTTTCCGGCGTTTCTGTTCTCTCCAATTCGGCGGTGTGCACGGTTCGGTTTCGGCACAAATCGGCTCTTCGGTGCATGACGCGATTGGGCGTGTTTTGGTTGATTTCTTTTCCTTCCAATTCTTTGAGCACATTTTCCAAAGCGTTTTTTGTGACGGGGGTTTCGAATTTGATTTTTAAGCGGTATGTTTTTTTCGCTTTTTCGGTTTTTAATTTTTCAACGCGGTCTTTGCCGCAATAAGACAAATCGGAAACTTCGATTTTTCCGGCGCCGTGTTTATTGATTTCTTCTTTGAGCGCTTTTAAATCCAATGTCCGAATCAAAGGCGCCTTGGCTTCCAAAACGAAAGGCCGCCCCGAACCGAGCATTAATGCATCGATATCTTCTCTTCCCGCGCCGTGAAAAACGACGTCTTCCGACTCGGACGCCTTCCAAAGCGGATATCCGGCCAATTCTCCGACAGACTCCTTATACTGTTTTCCGGTTCCGTTACACTTGTCGCATCCTTTTCCGCGGCAATTTCGACAAGGCCATTTGGTTTGCGGAATCCCGCGCACTTTTTTTTGGTACCGGCCGTAAATGTAAATCGAACGGATGTTTAACTCCGCTTTCTTCTCCGCAATGTCAAACGTAACCATGATGTCGGGATTGGAAAACGCGACTTCTTTTTTGGTTTTTTGAGAGAGGATTTTTCCGATTTCACGATTGAGCTCGCTTTTTAATTGTTCGGCGTAAGCGGTTCCGGCTTGCTCCCACAAAATTTCCTCATTCTCGCTGAGAAGACCGCTGAGTTTGGTGCCGACCAAAAACGTTTCGTACTCAATCCCCTGCAATTTTTCAATCGCCAAATCCGCCCAAAAATTCAAATTTTTGAAAATATCCAAACAAACCCAACATTTTTCAACGCTTGGCTCGGAATCCGGGATTTCCGCTTTGTTTTCTTTGGAAAGAATTTTTTGAGCGTGAGCATCCGACGGCGCGATTTCCTGCAACAAAGAGGCGTCTCTCGTTTCTTTGAAACGGCGGTCGGCATCCATCGTCAATGCCGTTTTGACGGCTTTTCCGCGCTCGTCATTGGAAAGTCCGGTTGAAAGCGTAGCGAATTGCCGTCCGAGACAATGATTGCAAATCGGTCCTTCGGCAACAATCTTTTCGGCGATTTTTAGAATATTCGTCATTTTATCCCTCACTTGAAATGCTTGAATAAATCATCGCGTTTCATTTTATGGAATTCGTTTTTCATATGCGATACCAGCGGCCGGATGTCCCCGCTTCGCGCGCTGACCGGCGCGATTAAAGCGCCGCCTTCTTTCCAAGGAGTTTCATATCCGAAGATTTCACTGATTCGATTGAAAAGTTCGTCTTTTTCCTCTTCTTTGATTTTATCCATTTTATTCGCGGCTAAAATCGTGATGATTCCCATTTCATTTAAAAAATCATGAAGTTCGACATCAATCGGAATTTCATCCCGAGAGTCCCAGCGTTCCGTTATTTCAACGATGGATTGCCCGTCAATCACTTGAACGGCCAAACGAATGCGATCGGCATTCTCTTCAATGTATTGAACGATTGTGTTTTTGACGTCTTCGGCTTTTTCTTGAGTCACGCCCGACATAAAACCAAATCCGGGCATATCGGTGATTAAAAAATCATCAAAATACAGATGCGTCGGTTTTAACGTCACGCCCGGCCGTTTTCCGATTCGGACGTTTCTTCCGGTTAAACTTTTTAAAAGAGTCGATTTGCCGACATTGGATCGGCCGACAAAAATCACTTCAAAAGAAACGGCTTCGTTTTTCTTCTCAATTTTTTCCATCGCTTTTGCTTTTTGGCGCGTTTTTAATTTCGCCAAATTCTTTTTTCTCTTTATGCCGTGTTTCGGCTTTTGGGACACGGGTGGGACTGCCATATTAAATTCCTCGTTGGGGGGTGATTGTTTTGATTCGTGAATTGTAAATCAAATTTGTAAATTTTGTAAATCTGTTCTATAAATGTTCCGCAAATATTCCGTAAATCAATTTTGTAAATCCGTTTTACAAATCAATATTATAAATCGGTTTTGTGATTCATGCGACATTTCATCGGGGAATATCAATCCATATAATAATTCATATAATAATTCATATAATAATTCATATAATAATTCATATAATAATTCATATAATAATTCATATAATAATTCATATAATAATTCATATTATAATCGATATTATAATCGATATTATAATCGATATTATAATCGATATTATAATTCAACTTCCGCTGCAATGAATATTGTCGTCTTCTATTTAAAGGATGCAGACCTTTTTAAAATTATGAAACAAGCGGATTTTATTTCAATGTTGGAACAAATAGCGCCTCCTGAAATCGCGAATGACTTTGATTTCGGCCGCATCGGTTTGATTTTAGATTTGTTGTACACAAAAAACAATAGAATTCAAAAAGCGGCGGTCGCGTTGGATGTGACGGACGCCGTTCTTCAAAAGGCGGCCGATTTTGGCGCGGATATTTTGATTTGCCATCATACGCCCCTTTTCCACCCGATTACAATGATTCCGGAGCCTTTGGCAAAACGACTGAAAATCGCGTTTGACAACAATCTCTCCATTTACGCGATGCACACCAATTACGACAACGCGGAGGGCGGAATCAATACGGTTTTAGCGGATTTATTTTCGCTCCAAGAGACGTTTATGACAAATTACGGTGTCATCGGAACGATTGACCCGACGGATTCCAAAGATTTCGCGCGCCTCGTTTCAAAAAAGTTGGATGCGCCCCTTGTTTACGCGGGGGATAAAGTCATTCAAAAAGTGATGATTTGCGGCGGCAGCGGTTTAAATCGCCATGCGCTGGCGATTGCTAAAGAAAACGGTGTGGACGCGTTCTTATCCTCCGAATTAAAGCACAGCGATGTGCTGCGCGAGCGCGGGGATATGACAATAATTGATGCCGGGCATTACGCAACGGAAAATCCGGGAATGAAAAATTTGGCAAAACGATTGAGAAAAAAACTCAAAGGGCGGGTTGAAATTTTATTCATAGACGACGACCCCGGTTTGATTTCCGTTTAAATTTCTTGAGTTAAAAAATACTAAAAAAAAAAAAAAAAAAAAAAAAAAAAAAAAAAAAAAAAAAAAAAAATGAATCATCTTCCAAAAAAGATGATTCAAATGCTTTTTATTTCGGTTTTTTACATTGGTTTTTATTTTAACTTCACGGGTTTACTTTGAAGTTCTTTTATTTTTTCATGGGCATAATGTTATTTTTAAACGGCTTCCACCCACATGATTAAAGTTCCGTCAACGTTTCCGGTTCCGATATAATCGGTCGGGACTTTTAACACGACTCCGTAATTTTCACTTTTTCCATGCTCGATAACGTCTTCAAAGTCTTGCCAGAATTCGTTTTCAATCCAAATTCCTCTTTTATAAAGGTCATCCGAAGAATCAGTGATTTCGGCCGTCACTTTAACGTCGCATCCTCCCGAATTGGTGATTTCCAAATTTTTGGGGTCGCTGATTTGGCCGGCCGCCAATTCTCCGAAATCCAAAGAGTCAATCGAGAACGAAACGGAAAGGGACGGCAAAATGTTTGTAGTCATTGAAATGACACCGCTTATTTTTCCGGGGTGCGGGTCAACGGGATCGACAGGGTCAACGGGGTCGACAGGGTCAACGGGGTCGACAGGGTCAACGGGGTCGACAGGGTCAACGGGGTCAACGGGATCGACAGGGTCAACGGGATCGACAGGGTCAACGGGATCGACCGGGTCAACGTCGCCGATTGTGTACTTCTTAAACGAATTCATTAACGGATAAAGGTCTTCGTATTTTTTCAAAATCGTATGTTTGGTGCTTCCGATTCCGCTGTTATCGCCGTCGGTTCCTTCATACTCGCTTCCCCAGTGATTTCCGGGTTGAATTGTTTTAGAAACTCCGTTGTATGTGATTTTTAAAGGAGTCGGGCTGTTAAAGAGAACCGAATCCGGAAGTTGACCGTAACCGGCGATGTTGCCCCCGGCATTGTTGAAGATGTCATTCAAGTAAATCGTGTTTCCTTCTCCGGCATTGTAGAGGTAAACTCCTTTTTGCGTGTTTCCGGAAATTATATTTTCGGTGATGAGCGCATCGGCCGTTTCCGCTTTCCAAAGGCGTATCGCTTCTCCGGCGTTGTTTGTAATTGTGTTTCCTTGAATCAAAACGTTGTCGGAATTTTCAATACAAAGAATTCGGGCGGCGTTGCCGCTTCCGGTCAAATCCGAAATCGTGTTTCCGATGATTTGGACATTGTTTCCGGTGACATAAACGGCATTCGTAAATCCGTTCATGTTCTTGACGGTGTTGTTTTTAAAAACGGCGCCATCTTTTGCCAATTTGATGCCGTCTTTGTGCGTCAGCCCGTCAAAAACGCAATTCTCAATCAACGCGTCGGTTGCCGCTGCTTGAAGATTGACGCCGTTTGAACCGTTTTTCAAAGTCATGTTTCGAAGAACGATATTTTCTTTTTTCGGGAGAATTGAAAATCCGCCCAAATCTAAAATAACGGATTCAAAATCCGCGCCTTCAATCGTTAAAGATTTCCCGACACTGATATTTGCAGACGCCGCGTACGTTCCGGCTTGAATTTTTATAACATCGCCGTCCGCGGCGGCGGTTACGGCTTCCGGAATTGTTTTAAAATCGGCGTTTTCGTTTCCGACCGTCCATTCTTTTGCGGCCGCTGTCCCCGTAAACGCAAGCAATATGAGAAAAACGGCTAACAGAACCGTTATTAACATTTTCGGTTTATTTTTTTGATTTTTTGTCATAATTTTTCCTCTTGTTATTGAATTGATTTAAGATGGCGGCAAACTCTGAGGTTTGAGCTTGCTTTGCAATCATAACAAAAAGGATAAACGGTATTAGCCGTTTTGTTTTTTCTTAAAACGATAGCTTTATGTGAGGCGATTTTAAAAAAAGAAATATAAAAATAGCGGAATCGGATTTGTTTTTTAATCTTAAAAAATATTTAATTTTTAAATTTAAAATGAATTGAATAAATTAAAGATTTATTTATCAATAAAATAAATTAAAAATTTGTTGAAATTATAAAACGAAAACAAAAACGAAAAAAAATGAAAAAATCAAATCAAATCAAAAACACAAAACCGATTAAAAATAAAAATAAAAATAAAAAACAAAAACCGATTAAAAACAAAATGAAAAAACAAAAACCGATTAAAAATAAAATGAAAAAACAAAAACTGATTAAAAATAAAATGAAAAAACAAAAACCGATTAAAAATAAAATGAAAAAACAAAAACCGATTAAAAATAAAATGAAAAAACAAAAACCGATTAAAAATAAAATGAAAAAACAAAAACCGATTAAAAATAAAATGAAAAAACAAAAACTGATTAAAAATAAAATGAAAAAACAAAAACCGATTAAAAATAAAATGAAAAAACAAAAACTGATTAAAAATAAAATGAAAAAACAAAAACCGATAAAAAATAAAATGAAAAAACAAAAACCGATAAAAAATAAAAATGAAAAAACAAAAACCGATTAAAAACAAAAATAAAAAAACACAGAACCGACTAAAAATAAAAACACAAAACAGTTAAAAATAAAAACACGAAGCCGATTGAAAAACAAAAAAAGAAAAAGAAAACATGAAGGAGAGAAAAAGGAAAATGAAAAAATTAAATCTCTTCCGTCTTTTCATTCTCTTTTGCGATTGTTTTTTCAAGCTCGGGCCATTTTAAAATAACGCCGTTTGTATCCGTTAAGGGAAGCGGCGGGTATTTTTTCTGAGTGAGCAAAGAAACCGCAAACATAGCAATCCCTGAAAAAAGCCACGGGACAAACGTGAAATAAATATCCCATTCCGGCTCGGCCGGGACAATGGTCAGGACTCCGGATTGAACGGACAAATAAACACATCCGAGAATCGAAAACGTAATGCCCGTCAACATAGAAGCAATCCCGCCCGGAATATTGGCTTTTTTCCAAAACAAACCGCAAACCACCGCCCAAAACAAACAGGCGAACAAAAGCGTAAAACCGAAAATCATTAAATCATATAAACTGACAGCAAGCAAACTGATACCGATACAAAAAAGACCGATGAGAACAACCAGCCGCTTTGTCATTTGAATGGCTTTTTTATCGTTCTCTTGGGATTGCCGCTCCCCAATCGTTCCCGGAATTAAAACCGTTGAAATAACGGCGGCCGACGCAAAAATAGTCGAGCTTGAAGTCGACATGACAGCCGCCATCAAAGAGCCGATAAAAATCGCCATAGGAAGCGGACTGAGTAATTTTTGAGCCAACATCGGAACGATAACTTCGGAATCGTTCGCAAGAGTTGAAACTTCCGCTCCCGAAAATAATCCGAGCTTCAACATGACAATTCCCAAAAGACCGATGAAAATCGGACCCAACCCCGCGACCCAATAAAGTCCGGCGCCGGCAAAAAGTCCGTTTTTCGCCGCTTTTTCATTTTTAGCGGTTAAAACGCGCTGGGTGATGTCCAATGAAGCCAAACTGCCCAAACCCATCCCGCACCAAGCCGCCGCCCAAATTAAAAATCCTTTTAATGTCCGAGTGATTCCGCTCGGATGAGTCGAATCGGCGGACGGAAAAAGCGTCCAGAAATCGTTCGGCGTATTTTCTTTTATAATCCCCATTCCCGAAATCAAATTATCCAAGTTCAACGCGAAATCCATGCTCCCCCCGGCGGCAATATAACAAACGGCCGAAGGAATCAACGCGAACAAACCCAAAATAATAATGGCCGCTTGAATATTGTCCGTCCAAATAACCGCCAACATTCCGCCCATATAAGTATAAATAATTACAATGCCGCCGGCCAAAAGCATACTGATCCACGGCTCAACGCCGATGAACAGATTCAACATTTTGCCAATCGCCACCATTTGAACCGCCGTCCAAGCAATCAGCGTCGGAACGGAAAGAAGAGACGCGACATAAGCGCCGCGCTTGCCGAATCGAATGCGATACATTTCTCCCAACGTTCCGATTTTCATTTTCAATAAAAGCGGAACCATAAAAAAAGCCAAAATGAGAAGCGTAATTCCGGAAGCCCAAGGGTCCGCCACCGTTCCCAAATTATACGAGTTCAAAGCAGCGCCCGCACCGCCCATGACGGTTCCGCCGCCCCAAAACGTTGCAAAAAGCGTTCCCCCGATTAAAAGCGCGCCCATATTCCTGTTGGCGACCAAATACTCTTTTGAAGAAGAAGATCCGATTTTTTGAGTGACGACACCGATAATAAGCATCAAAAGAAGGTATGCCGCAATCACGATAATTTCTATGCCGATTTCCATATAAAAAACGTAAAGACAAATTAAAGTTTTAAATATTGCGTTTGAATTATTATTATAATATTAATTTATTAAATTCTCCATGTTGTGTTTTGGGGACTTATAAGAATATAAAATATCAAAAAAATAACATTTCGTTTTTCGTATTAAATTTTTAAAAAGAAACGAGTGTTTTTATTGTTTGGCGCGCCTTGGTTTTACCGCAAACGACACGATGCTTTTATTTTTCAATCGGGTTGAAGATTCCGATTGAAAAATATTAAAAAATAAGAAAAAACGTTGTGTTTCATTTTTACAAAACATAAATTGAAAAACAAAGCCGGGACTTTGTTTCCTCTTTATGCTTTATTTTTTATAACTTTTTCAAAAATTCTTCAAAACGGTCCAACGCGTTTTTAATATCCTCTTTGGAGGTGGCGTAGGCGCATCTTAAATGCCCCGCCCCGCTTTCACCGAAAATGGTTCCCGGGATTGTAATGACGTGTTGGTCGGAAAAGAATTTGTCCGCGAATTCTTCGGCGGTTAAGCCGGTGGATTTGATGGACGGGAACGTGTAAAACGCGCCCTTGGGTTCAAAACAATCGAGTCCCAAACGGTTGAACCCGTCAACGATTAAAACGCGGCGGCGGTTGAATTCCCTTATCATGGATTTCATCTCGTCCTCGCCGTTTTTAAGCGCTTCAATGCCGCCGATTTGTGCGGTAATCGGTGCGCTGAGCATACAATATTGATGAATCATCATCATGGCCGAAATCAATTCGGACGGCGCTAAAATGTAGCCGAGGCGAAGTCCGGTCATCGCATATGATTTTGAAAAACCGTTTAAGAGAATGGTTCTCTCCTTCATGCCGTCGATGTCTGAAAACGGTGTGTGAGCCCCGTCATAAGTCATACATTCATAAACCTCGTCGGAAATGACGATCAAATCGTGCTTTTCAATAATCGGCGCAATTTTCTCGTAATCGGCGCGCGTCATGACGGCACCGGTCGGATTGTGCGGATAATTGAGGACAACCGCTTTGGTTTTGGGCGTTATTTTTGATTCCAATTCTTCCGGCGTGACTTTAAACTCATTTTCAACGCAGGTTTTAACAATGACGGGAGTCCCGCCGCTGAGGATAATTTCCGGAATGTAGGCCACATAAGTCGGTTGGACAACGATGATTTCATCGCCCGGGTTTGTAATGCTGCGAATGGAAATGTCCAATGCTTCGCTGACGCCGGTTGTGACTAAGATTTCTTTTTGAGGGTCGTAATCAAGCCGGTAATCTCTTTTGTATCGCTTTGAAATCTCTTCGCGCAATTCTAAAAGACCGTAATTGGAAGTGTATCCGGTGTCACCGTTTTCCAAAGAATGAATGCACATTTCTCGAATGTGCCAGGGGGTAACGAAGTCCGGTTCGCCGACGCCGAGTGAAATGACATCTTCGATGCCCGCGGCAATATCGAAATATTTTCGAATTCCGGAGGCGGGTATGGTTTTCATTTTATGCGTGATGTATTTGGAATAGTCCAATCCGTTGGTATTTTGATCGACTTTTCGGGGAGTTGATTTCGGTATTTGTGTCATAGGCTGTCCCTCACGGAGAAACCGGCAATCTTTTGTATTCTTCTCTTTCTTCCATGATGACGCCGTCTTCTTTATACGTTTTCAATATAAAATGCGTCGATGTGTTTTGCACTTGAGGGAGGGTCGCGATTTTGTCCGCAACAAAAAACGCGACGTCTTTCATTGTTTTTCCTTTAATGATGAATTCCAAATCGTAATCTTCCCCGGACAGCAATCGAAGAGATCGAACTTCCGTGAATTTGCAAATGCGGTCCGCGATTTTCTGATACCCGTGACCGCGCTCGAGCGAGACTTTTAACTGGACAAACGCGTAAACGTACGGATTCTCAACCAAATCCCAATCAATGATTGTTTTATAACTTCGAATTACGCCCGCCGCTTCCAGTGTCCGAATCATTTCTAAAACTTCAGCCGGCGGAATTCTGGTGAGTTCTGAAATTTCTTCGGGAGTTGCTTTCGCATTTTGTTCCAGAATTTCAAGAACGTCTTGTGTTTGTTTATCCATTTCTTATAACTCCTTTTCTTTGAGAGTTTTTGGCAATAATGAATCTGTCAACCCGTAATGTTGAGAGACGATACTGCTTTTTCTTTAAATTAAAATGAATCAATGTATATAAAAGAAGCGAAGATTAAAAAGTGAAGTGAAATAAGTTTTCTTTTTTTTCAATATCCCCTTTTTCAATAACCGTTTTTCAATAACCGTTTTTCCAAGAACTTTTTTAACAAAAACAAAAAGGTATAATTCGTTCTTCAATTCACCCTTGCGACCATCTCGTCCGTTTTCGCCATAACATCCTCGGTCGCGCTGAATTCAAAAGTCATGTAATTTCCGTATAAGATTTCATCAACGAGGCCGTTATCATAAAACCAAGACAAAGCGGCCGCTCCTTTTTCGTTGTTGGGCAATGAGATGGTTTGGGTGATTAACAACGGAAGATTCGCGTTGATTTCTTCTTTTAAATCGGGGATTCCCATTCCCGTTTTTGCGGAGATGAATATCGGATTGTAAATCAAATGGGACAATTCTCGTAACTTACTTTTCCTTTCCGAAAGTTTCATCGTTTCGGATTTGTTTAAAACCGTAATGATGTTGGACGTGCTTTTTTCCCACAACGTTTCATGACAAATCGCCAGCTTTTTTCGAATATGCTCAACGGGTTCGCTGAAATCAATCACCAATAAAATCATGTCCGAAAAATAAATGCCTTCCAAAGTCGAGCGAAACGCGTCCACCAAAAAGTGAGGCAAATCTTCAATAAAACCGACCGTATCCGTTAAAAGAAGCTTTCTTTTCCCAATCCTCAACGCTCGGGTTTTGGGAATCAATGTCGTAAAAAACATATCCAGAGATTTGGTTTGCTCTCCCGAAAGCGCGTTAAAAAGCGTGCTTTTTCCGGCGTTCGTATATCCGGCAAGCGAAACCACGAAAAACCCGTTTTTGTGACGATAAATACGGCGCGCTTCCTCTTCCAAATCCGCTTTTTTCAATTCCGCATTGATTCGAGCGATTCGCTTTTTAATATCTTGCTCATACGAATCTTCATAATCGCCCAACCCCCCCCAACCGGCGCGCTCCTCTTTTTTGGAAAGCGAAATCAACATTTTCGCGTTCGGAAGCTCGTAACGCAAACGCGCCAGCTCCACTTGAAGTTTGGACCGATGCGTTGTCGCGCGCTCGGCAAAAATGTCTAAGATCAGCTGAAACCGATCCATCACACGGCAACTTGCGCCCGCCTCATTGCAGAGTTTTGAAATATTATAAATTTGAGACGTGGAAAGCGGATCGTAATAGATAATCCGATTCGCTTTTAAATCACGCGCGGCAATGGCAATCTCCTTTGCTTTTCCGCTTCCGACATTGTATTTTCGATCGGGGTAACGCTCTTGGACGATGACGTCAACCACTTTGTCATTGAGCGCTCTTGTCAATTCTTTGAACTCTTGGAGCTTTCTTTGATTGTCGTCCGAGTCCGAATCCGGATTTGTTCTCATCACCAATATCACGTTTCGTTTGGACTCCCCGCCGGCTTCTTGATACGGATTCATTCCCTCTCTCCAATCGATTTTATCTTCATTATAATCGTTTATCCCTCTTGTTTTTTCGTTTTGGTCTTTTGTCGTTGTTGTTTTTTCGTATTCACTCTTCAAAAACGCGAACGTCCATTCCGTTTTCTTTGAGCAAAAGATTCCTTGAAGAAAGAGAAACGTGATGCGCGACTTCAATGGCTTTTCTTTCCCCGATGGACTCTTGATAGCGCATTTCTCGTGTAAACAAAGATTTCGCCAAAGGCTCGTCCGTATTAAACAAATCCCCGCGCTCGATAATAATCGGTCCTTTCGCTTTAATTTTTTCAGCGGTGCTTTCTATAATTTTGACGATATCCGTCAGTTCCGGCGCGGCGCTGAATAAAAAAGCGGCTGTGTTGATTTCATTGACTTTTTCAATCGATGTCGGCGTCACTTCGATTGAAACCGCCGCGCAAACCATAAAATATCCGGCGTGAATTCGGTGTCTGCCGGAAATGTCGACTGCGATGATTGTAAACATGAAGTTGGATATCCCTTCCTTTTTACATTTTAATTCTTTCAAGTTCGATGTATTCCCGTTTGTCCCCGAGGTCCGCTGCGTAAATCATTCTTTTTCGAACACTGTTTGCCAGGCGAACGGAGCCCGATGTCGCCGGCAATTTAAATTCATGTTCCGGCAAAAGGACGTGAATCAGAAATTCGGAGTGCGGAATCTTTCCGTTTTCCACTTTTTGATAAACACGAAAATGCGTTCCGAATTTAAAACCGGTTTTGGGAACGAAATTCTTTTCTTTGAGCTCTTTGTAAATCGTGTATTTTTTAAAGAATTCGGCATCAATCAAAACGGCTTTTTCAATAAATTCATTGTCGCTTAATTTTTTTCCGTCCATGTCGTAAAGCTCGAAAACTTGATTTTCCGCCAGATACAAGGCTTCGGGCAAAGACAATAACAATCGATCCTCGTCCATCATTTTTCCGAAAAAGGCTTCGGCGTAAAGCGCGTTCGCCTTTTCTTTGTCTTCCAATATGACGCGCTCTTTAAATAAAACGGCTTTTGCCATTCTTTTGTTTTTCCCCGCCCCTCTCGCTTTTTGAGGAATGGAAAATTCCATATCTCCTTCAAAAGATTTGACGGAATCCGCGCGCTTGACTTCGTAATAAGTGATGTCGCTTTCTTCGTCGACAACGGCTAAAATGAATTGTTTTCGGACGTTTTGCGCCTCGTTAATCAAAGACAAAAGTTCTAAAAACGGCAGCGGCACTCTTTCGGATCGGACGAAGACATAACTTTTCGCAGACGTTTTTCCCGGTTTTCCGCCGCGCGGGTAAACTCGAAAATCCGTCGCGGAAGATTGGACGTAATATCCGCGCTCTTTGAGGTCTTTATAAACGATATATTTCAATTCAAAAAAGTCTTCCTGCTGCGCCGCGTATTTTATAAATTCTTCAAAAAGAAATTCTTTCTTTTCTTTGAAAACGCTGATTTTCCCGCGGGATAAAAGATAAGCCGCCTCCATAAATCGAAGATACAATTGTCCGTCGCGCACCCTGCCGAATCCGCCCGATTCGTAAAGCGCCAAAACGGCCTCTTCTTTTCCGACAATATAATTTCCTTTAACGTACATTTCCAAAGGTGACACCTGTTTTGAATTTAATATCTCAAATGCTTTAATTGTTAAAAAGGTTGCTTCACCCGTTCGGTTTCATTTTTTAAAAAAAGAAGAAACGAGAATTTGAAAATACGCCGCCCCGACCGGCAAAAACTGTTTTTTCTTTCAAATATGAAAAAAGAAAGAAGAAAAAAAAAGAAAAGGAAAAAACAAAAAAAACAAAAAAAACAAAAAAAAAGAGAAAAAGAAACTCTGAAAATACGGAAATATTTTCAAAGTTTCCGATTTAATCCAAATCTCCTTCACGTTTTACGTAGAACAAAAAGAATGCGATTGCGAGCGGGAACAATAATGTCGTTCCGCCTGCTCCCGCCATTCCCGGCTTCAACGGGTCGGTCGTCGATCCGGACCCCGACGATTGGGAACCGTTTGATGCGGATCCCGACGATTGGGAGCCGCCGGATACGGACCCTGAAGATTGGGAACCGTCTTCTCCGTTTTCGGACGGGTTTCGTTCCGACTCGGACGGATCGATAATCGTTCCGTTGCCTGTTCCGCCGCCTGATTTTTCTTTGAAAACGACTTGATAAATCGTATCTTCCGTTACGGGCGTTTCGTTAATAATATCTTTGGAATAAATTTTTCCGTCGCCCGTCGTATTGTTCCATCCTC
>JAVESN010000131.1:0-2592 GCA_034006575.1 Methanimicrococcus sp. | reverse complement strand
TTGTATTTGTCGCCGTTTTAAATTTTCATTTTTCTTATCGTTTGCAAAATCATTCATTTTGTTTTTATTAGAATTCTATTTTTTGGGTAACCTCTCAATTTTTGATTTCAGCCGCTGACGCGTCTGAAACCAAAAATTGAGTGGGGTTTTAGGTGAATTCAATTAAACGGAAAAATGGAATCGGAATTAAAACAAAACAAAACAAAACAAATATAAAAAATAATTAAATTATAATATTTTAAATAAATAATATTTGCAACAATTAATATTTGCAACAATTAATATGCAACACTAGAGAGTATATGAACGATTTTAATGAAAACAGTCAAATAAGTATATATACACCTGACTCCATAAAATTTTTTGACTGAAAGACCATAGATGTATAAAAAATTTTAATTTAATTCATTTTTTCCGTATATGGTTATGTCAAATATATGCACATTTATAGAGATACAAATTAAGATGGGAAACATGAAATTAAAACAAATATACGAAAGATATACAAGCGTATTTACATTCAAAGGTAGATTGAATCGGGAAAAGTATATTCCTATCTTCATTGGTATTATTTTTTTCTTTATTTTTAACTATTTATTTATCTGGGCTTGGTTAAAATATGAAGATTATCTCATCCCAAATGCACTTTATACGAATGAAATGTTGATTGAGTTGTCGGGTCTTTTATTTTTTATTCTTCTGCTTGCCTATCTATTCTTGTGGGTTTCAATAATTATATTTTTTATTTGTAAAACAGTCCAACGCTTGCATGATTTAAATTCATCCGGAATTTGGATTATTTTTAGAATTACATGGCCCATAGCAATATTGTTTTTATCAATACCTGCACAAAAATGGGAACAAATAATAATTATAATAATTGTATTGATGTTTGAGTTAATGCTTTTGCTCAAAAAGGGAACTGCCGGACCTAATAAATATGGAGAATAAATATTAAATCATTCAATTATTCATAATTATGATTTCAAATTTATTTTCTATAATTCATTTTTCTTTTCCGTCAATTTCTCTTTCCCTTCTTTCATTTTTCCCCCTTCTTCAATATCTTTTTTCCTTTTTTTAATTTTTTTAATTTCTTTATCTTGTCTTTATTTCTCAATTCCAAAAAACCAACATTATTTATTTATACACGGCTTTTTCAAAAGCAGATACTATGAGTTTTCGAGATTTTATTGACAGATTAAAAGAGAGCGGACGTTTGACGGAAGTTAAACAAGCCGTTTCAAAAGACTTTGAAGCACCGATATACGCCCACAAAACGAAAGGCCCGATTCTGTTTCACGATGTGGGCGGATCCAAAGCGATAATGAATCTTCTCGGAACAAGAGAAGAGCTCGGCGCGATGCTCGGCGTTTCAAAAGAAGAAATCATCCAAAGATTGGCAAACATCACGCCTTGCGGCGAAGTCGTCGTCGTGAAAGATTCCCCGACAAAAGAAGTCATTGTCGAGGAAAACGATGTCGATTTATTCAAATTGCCCATCATGAAGCACTTTGAAAGAGACGGGGGAGAAGGATACATCACCGCGGGAATCGTCGTTTCGGAGTACGAAGGGGAAAAAAACGCCTCTATTCACAGGTTAATGCTCATTGATAAAAACCGATTGGCCGCTCGGCTCGTCCCCCCGCGCCACACCTACGTCATCCATAAAAAGGCGGCCGAAAGAGGGGAAAGACTGCCGGTCGCAATCGTTCTCGGAGCGGACCCCGTCATCACCTACGCGAGCACGACACGCGTTCCGTTGTCTCAAGAATTTGAGTACGCGGCGGCTTTGCGCGGCGCACCGGTCGAATTGTTTGAATGCGCAAACGGAATAAAAGTCCCGCACGCCGAATATGTGTTGGAAGGATACATCGAGCCAAACGAACGCGTGCCGGAAGGACCGTTTGTGGATATTACCGGCACGTACGACCATGTCAGAGAAGAACCGGTCATTAAAATCACGCGTATTTATCACCGAAAAGATCCGATTTATCACGGGATATTGCCGGCCGGCGCCGAACACTTGTTAATGATGGGCGTTCCGTACGAGCCAAAAATTTACAAAGCGGTCAGCGAAGTGACAACGGTTTCCAACGTCGTTTTAACGGAAGGCGGCTGCTGTTACTTGCACGCCGTGATTCAAATTAAAAAACAAACGGAGGGCGACGCGAAAAACGCGATTATGGCTGCGTTTGCCGCGCACACCAGTTTAAAACACGTGGTGGTCGTAGACGAGGACATCGATATTTTTAATCCCGACGACGTCGAATTCGCGATGGCGACGCGCGTAAAAGGAGACGTTGATATCATGATTGTGACAAACGTTCGCGGCAGCTCGTTAGACCCGCGCGGCGCCCCGGACGGGACGACGACAAAAGTCGGCGTGGACGCGACAAAAATCCTTGCCGAAAAAGAGTTTTTCGAGCGCGCCAAATTTCCGGAATCGGCGGAATAATTCTTCAAAAAGAGATGACAAAGAAACGCCGGAAAGATGACAAAAACGGTGTTGAAAAAATAACAAAAGATGTTTCGGGAAAAAATAACAAAAGATGTTTCGGAAAAAAATAACAAAAGATGTTTCGGGAAAAA
>JAVESN010000003.1:0-37725 GCA_034006575.1 Methanimicrococcus sp. | reverse complement strand
AAAAGAGATGACAAAGAAACGCCGGAAAGATGACAAAAACGGTGTTGAAAAAATAACAAAAGATGTTTCGGGAAAAAATAACAAAAGATGTTTCGGAAAAAAATAACAAAAGATGTTTCGGGAAAAAATAACAAAAGATGTTTCGGGAAAAATAACAAAAACAGTGTCGGAAAAAAATAACAAAAACGGTGTCGGAAAAAAATAACAAAAACGGTGTCGGAAAAAATGACAAAAGAAGTGCCGAAAAGAAGAGGGAAATAAAATGCATTTGACAAAAGAAGAGGAGAAAACCCTTCGCGGGGGAGACGGTGAAACCCTTCGAAAAATGATTGAGATATTGGTCGCGCTCGGGGATATTTACGGCGCCGACGCTTTAATTCCGATTAAAAGTTCGCAGGTGTCGGGCGTTTCGTATAAAACAATCGGGGACGCCGGCTTGGAATGGATTTCGGATTTAAAAGGCACGGTCAAAGTTCCGACGGTTTTAAATCCGGCCGGAATGGACATGAACAATTGGGAGCGCCTCGGAATCGACCCCGAATTCGCCGCAAAACAAATCGAAATCATCAACGCTTTCGGTCGCCTCGGAATCGATCCAAAATGCACGTGCACCCCGTATTATTTGAACGGCTTTGATGTGCAATACAAAGACCATGTGGCGTGGGGGGAATCTTCCGCCATTTCGTATGCCAACTCCGTTCTCGGCGCCCGAACCAACCGCGAAGGCGGACCGTCCGCATTGGCCGCAGCGCTCCTCGGAAAAACCCCGAATTACGGATACCACCGCGTTGAAAATCGCCGCCCGAATTTTGAAATCAAAGTCGATTTCGAAACGCGCGGCTCGGATTACGGCGCGCTCGGCTACATTGCGGGCAAACTGGCCGGAAGCAACATTCCGCTTTTTAAATTAAAATCCGTTCCGACCCGAGATGAGATGAAAATGCTCGGCGCGGCGATGGCGGCATCCGGCGCGGTTGCGCTTTATCACATTGAGAATGTAACGCCGGAAATGAAAGACAAAGAATTCGTTTATGAAAAACCAAGCGAAAGCGCTTCAATCGAGCGAAAAGAAATCGACGCGATTTACAACGCCCCGTCGGATGTCCCCAATGACATTATCACCGTCGGCTGTCCGCATTGCTCATTGGAAGAGCTTCAAAAAATAAAAACCCTTTTGGAGGGCAAAACGGTCATAAAAGAGTTTTGGATTTTCACATCAAGAGAATTGGCCAATCAAAACAAAGAATTGATCTCCGATATTGAAAAAAGCGGCGCGAAAGTCGTTTGCGACACGTGCATGGTGGTCTCGCCCGCGGCGGATCACTTCAAATGCATGCGCGTTAATTCCGGCAAAGCTTACGCTTATGTCCCCGGGATGTGCGGATTAAAAGCGACGTACGGCTCAATTGAAACGTGCGTTAAAGACGCGACGGGGGAGATTTAAGTGACAGTCATCCCGGACGCGGAGGAGATTTAAATGACAATTATTCAAGGAAGAACGATTTCACGCGGACAAGCCTCGGGAAAAGTTTTGCTGACCAAAGACCCGATTTCGTTTTTGGGAACCGTGAATCCGAAAACGGGGGAAATCATGGACCCGAATCACGAGTTGTATCAAAAAAATATAAAGGATGCTGTATTGGTTTTTCCGCAAGGGAAGGGATCTACGGTCGGCTCTTACGTGATTTATCAGCTCAAAAAGAACAATGCGGCGCCCGCGGCAATGATTAATTTGGAGTGCGAGCCGATTGTCGCGGTCGGCGCGATTATTTCTGAAATTCCTCTGGTCGATAAATTAAAAACGAATCCGTATGATCTTTTAAAAGACGGGGATGAGGTTTTGGTCAACGGAACCGACGGTTTCATTCAATTTTTATAAAAGCGAAGGGGTTTTTGATGAGTCGGGGGGAGGAGCGAAAATGTTTTTCATTCGAAGGGAAAGATATGAGAAACCGTCTTCCGATTCATTTTCGATATTTTAAAAAGAACACGTACAGTTATTCCGCGTTAATGCCGGTTCTCCCGGGCGCCGATTTCGTCAAAGAGCCGACGGACGGCGTCATGCTTTACAGTTTTTTTACGAATCAGAGTGAATCGGTTTTTGAAGAGATTAAAAACGCTCGCGATATCTCCGCTTTTTTCATTGCCGGCGGTCCGCATCCGACGGGCGCGCCTTTAAAAACGCTTCAATATTTCGACGCGGTGGTTATCGGCGAGGGGGAAGAAACGCTACCGGCTTTGATTTCTCAAATTCAAAACAATTTTCAAAACGAAACGGATTTGAAATTTAATTTTGAAAACATCCCGGGAATCGCGTTTCAAAAAAATGGAAACCCCGTCATAACGCAGAAACGAAAAAGTATTTCGCTGGATTCGTATCCGTGTTTTTTGCCCGACAATATTTGGCGCCCGCTTGAGATTTCTCGCGGGTGTCCGCACCGTTGTAAATTTTGCCAAACGCCGCAGCTTTTCGGGCATCAAATGCGCCACCGAAGCGTGTCTGAAATTGTAAAATACGCCGTTTATTATGACGATTTGAGATTTATTTCCTCCAACGCCTTTGCTTACGGCGGCAACGGGGTGTCTCCCAAATATGAAAAAGTCAAAGAACTTTTATCCTCTCTTTTTAAATTGGAAAACAAACGGATTTTTTTCGGCACGTTCCCGTCCGAAACACGTCCGGAATTCGTCACAGAAGACATGCTTTCTTTAATTCACACGTATTGCGAAAACGACTCTCTCAGCATCGGCGCTCAATCGGGAAGCGATATGATTTTAAAAGAGATCGGTCGCGGTCATTCAACAGAAAATGTCTATGATGCGGCAGAGTTGTGTTTCGACTCCGATATTATTCCGATTGTTGATTTTATTATCGGTTTTCCGAGTGAAACGGAAAATGACCAGCAAAAAACTTTGGAAATGATTGATTGGCTGTGCCAAAAAGGCGGCGAGGTTCGCGCGCATTATTTAACGCCTCTTCCGTCAACGGTTTATGAAAATATAAAACCGGCCGCCGTCCATCCCGATATTTCTAAAAAACTCGGAAAATTGGCGCTCGGCGGCAAACTCAAAGGCACATGGGAAAATATGCCGTGATTTAAAAAATAAAAAAACCGATGCGATTAATTCAACAAACGAACCGCGCCAACCGGCAAAATCGAATTGCTTTTTTGAAAAACATTTAAAAATAAAAACGAGTTGCAGTTTATCGGTACTTTTTGACAGCGTTATAAAAAAATAATGAAAAATTAAAGACAAAACGACCCGACCGATTTCTAAAAAAATTAAAAATGAAAAAGGAATGTAAATTGATACATAATAATAGAAAATAAGCAAAAATAACAAAAACAACAAACAAAAACAACAAACAAAAACAACAAACAACAAACAAAAACAACAAACAACAAACAACAAACAAAAACAACAAACAACAAACAAAAACAACAAACAAAACAATAAACAAAAATAAATAAAAAATGAAAATAAAAAATAAAGTAAAGTAAAAAACAATAAAAACAGAAATGAATTAAAAAAATAAAGAATTAAATAAAAACAAAAAAAGAATCCATGACAAAAAAATAAAGTAAAGCGACGAAAAGGTAGAAAAGATATTAATACACTGACATCCATATATAAAGTACTTAAACATTTATATTTAAAGATAATAGCAAATATTATTATAAAAACATGAAAATGTTTGAAATATAAATGCGAGAGTATCCGGCAGTAATTTTTTAAGCGGTGATCGCGATTTTGTTATTATTGCCAATTCAAAGATATACAGTTGTTACAGTTATTAAAAAGATATAAGGAGTCATTGTTATGGATTTTGATACAATTACATCCAGCCTTAAAAAAGGATGGGAGGTTTTTAAAGACAATGCCGTCGCATACGTTGTCGGTATGATTATTATCGCGCTTATCGTCGGTATTGTTTCTGTTGTTGCCAGCGTACTCGGTGTTGCGGCAATCATTCCTGCGATTACATCCGGTTCATTTACAGGATTGGGATTGTCATTCGTCGTTTTGTTTATTGCGGCTTTGGTTCTTTTTGTACTCGTTTCCCCGCTTGCATTCGGAGTCACATACATGGGAATTAAAGGATCCAGAGGAGACAAAGTTGAAATTAACGATGTATTTTATGCGTTCCGTTCGAAAAACTTGATTATTCGATCTTTGATCTATGTTCTCGTTTTCGGTCTGATTGCAAGTATTTTGAGCTTAATTCCGATCCTCGGTCAGCTTATTCTTATTATTGTTGAAATTTTGCTTTTCTACACCGCGTATATTTACGTTATGACACCGTCTGAAAATATCGTTTATGCACTTAAAGAAAGTTTCAATGTCGTTAAAGAAAACCTTTTGATAACCATCATCGCATTCATTGTCAATATTGTATTGATTATGATTGGTATGATTCTTCTTGGAATCGGTGTTCTCATTACAGCTCCGATTGCGATGATCTTTGCCATTACGCTCTTAAAAGAATTGAAACCTGATCTTAAAGACAATTCGGACAACTATTAAATGAAACAAAAAATCAGAATCTGACTTTCAAATTCTGATTTTCTAATTTTTTAAATCACACGAGTTGTGATCTCTTTTTAAAAATTAAATTCTCCCTCTGAAATCTTTTTATAGTCTCTTTTCAATTTAGTGAATGAAAGAGGATTTTGAAATGATTTTTCCGAGTGAATACAAAACGATCGGTTGGACAAAAAAAGAAAAAAATGCAAACATCGTCTCCAAAAAAATTTATTTTTTATCGGAATACATTCTTGAAGAAACCGATGAAGGGTATCGTTTGTATTCAATTTGTCATGAAGGCGCCGGATTTTTAAGAGAGTTTACGGACTCGGAATTGTTGGCAGATGAAGAAGAAATTCTTTTGTGCGCAAAAGAAATGAATATTAAAAATCGAACGCTTTTAATCCAAACCGCGAATCAAATGCTTCAAGAGGAAAATGAAAAACGAACGGGTGGAAAAAAAGAAGCGACCACGGTTATTTTCAAAGGTTTTGACAAACATTTGACTTTTGTGAAAGATCCTAATGTTTCTGAAATATTGGAAATTCAAATCATCGACGTCTTTCCGCCGTCTCCGCCGTGGCTTTTTGATTGTGTCCGCCGTTTGGAAGCGTGTCATATTTTCGGCGATCTTCAAATTAAATTCAAAGAAAAATTGGTCGACCTTTCCGTCCATCAAAGTGAAAAAACCATTTATCCCTGTCACTCTTCCGGTTTGACCGGCAAATTTTTAGACTCCGATTTTTTGGATGAAAAAGAAGACGGCTGGCTTTTGGTCGGATGCGACACCTCCCGTCGAATCATTGAGACATTATATCCGGATTTGAAATACGACTTTAAAGACATGTGCCCGATGCGTTCAAACGAAACAAAACCCGACCAACCGTTTATAATGCGCTGCTGCAAAGCCGAAAATTCCGGCAAGATTTTTGAAATCAACGGTCAGCGCGGAGTGGTGGTTCACTGGGGCGCGGGGGAATGGCAAATCGCAGAAAGCATTCGAAAGTTGGCGATTGAACTTCAAAAATAAGAGGAAAATGAAGCAAACAAAAAATAACAAAAAACAAACAAAAGAAAAAAATGATTTGGATTGGGTTTGTTTTTTGCAATCGGTTAATTTAAATTGTTTGTCTCAATAATTCCTGAGTTATTCATTATATAATTGAAATAAAAAGAGGAAAAGAAATGAATATAACTGAAGGACAAAGCAAATTGGTCAAGCCGATTGTCCCTGCGGAAATAACGGCGGACATGGATTTGGATCAGTTTGTCACTGCGCTTTCCGGGTGCGGTTTTGGAGCGCGCCGAATCGGAAAAGCGGTGGAGATTTATACGGAAATGATATCGGACGAAAAGACCGTGAAGTTTTTCGGACTCGCGGGCGCGATGGTTCCGGCGGGAATGAGAAAAATTGTCGCAGATTTGATTCGGGACGGATATATTGACGTTCTTGTCACGACCGGCGCCAACATGGTTCACGATGCGCTGGAAGGGTTGAGCATGCCGCATTATATCGGAGACGATACGGCCGATGACGCGCAGCTTCGCGAAGAGGGGATTGACCGGATTTATGACGTTTATTTGCCCGACACCCATTTTGAAGATTTTGAAGAATTTATGCAAGACGTTATTTCTCAAATGCCGACGGAAAAACCGATTTCAATCAGCGATTTTATGAATCATATGGGAAAAAATATTGAAAATCCCGACTCCATTTTAAGAGCCGCGTACGACAAAGGCGTTCCGGTTTATTGCCCGGCGTTTCCGGATTCCGTCATCGGCCTTCAGGCGTGGCTTTACAAAGAAACGAATCCGCTTGTGATTGACGCGCTCGGAGATATGCACAAATTAATGGACATTTGCTGGGAAGCCGAAAAAGCGGGCGCCGTTTTTGTCGGCGGGGGGGTTCCGAAGAATTTTATATTTCAAACCATGCTTGTCACGCCGCGCGAATTTGATTACGCGATTCAGCTGACCATGGACACTCCGCAAACGGGCGGTTTGTCCGGAGCAACGCTTGACGAAGCGGTTTCGTGGGGAAAAACCCGAGCCGAGTCTCAAACGGCCACCGTTTATTCGGACGCGACGATTACGCTTCCGTTAATGGTCGCCGCCGCTCGCGCTCGTTTGAAAAAGAGAAACAAAGAGTAAAAAAGGGCGGGTGAAAAATTGACGACGGAATTCAAACGCAAAACCGGTCTTCTTTTGGCTTTGGATGTGACGGATGAGAAAAGCGCGATGGATATCACAAAGCAAACGGCCGAATTCATAGACGCCGTTAAAATCGGCTATCCGCTGGTTCTCGGAACAGGGCTTTCAATCACGAAAAAACTTTCAAAATACGCGCCCGTCATCGCGGATTTTAAAGTGGCCGACATTCCGAATACCGACCGCTTGATTTGCGAGCACGTTTTTAAAGCGGGATGTTCCGCCGTCATCGTTCAGGGATTTACGGGCCCGGACAGTTTGGCGGAATGCGTAAAAACCGCAAATGAATTTGATAAAAAAGTGTTTGTCGTCTCCGAAATGAGTCATCCGGGCGGCGATCATTTCTTTACGGATTCCGTTTCAAAAGAAATTGCGGCGCTTGCAAGAGATTCAAAAGCATTCGGAATCGTTGCGCCGGCGACACGTCCCGAGCGCGTGAAAGAACTCCGCGCCGTCATCGGAAACGATTTGAAAATCATATCACCGGGCGTCGGCGCTCAAGGCGGCAGCGCGGCGGATACGATTCGCGCGGGCGCGGATTGGGTGATTGTCGGAAGAAGTATTTATAATTCGAAAGACCCGAGAACGGAAGCGGAGAAGATTAAAAAGGAGATTGAAGGGTTGGTTTAAACCGTTTATCGTTTTGTTGTCGGTATACGATTATCATTCGTAGACCGTTAATAGATATCATTTTAAGATAATTTAACAATTTAAAAGATGCCGATGATGAGAGTTTGGACTGATTTTGTGATGAGCCCTATGAGTTCTGAGGCATTTTAAAAGTTATTTTCAAATAAAATATTGAAAAAATGAGAAAGGAGGAATCGTTTTATGGAATCTGAAAAGACATACGCTCCGCGAAAAATACATCGAACGAACGGTTCTTATGACGAATACCTTCGGATTGTGAATTATTTTTGCGGTTTGCCGGAGGAGGGCGCTTTTCAACTCATGTATTCTTCCACGGGAAAAGAATATTGGAGAAAGAAAAAGAACGCTTTGACGCCGAAAAGTCAAAAGGAAGATTGGGCTAACGGAGATTTGGCGGGGATTATATTTGTCCCGGGAAAAATTCTTTAATTTTTTTAAATTTTTTGAATTGAATTTATTTGATTTGTATATTTATTATTTCATTGGTTTTTAAAAAATTAAAAATTTTAAAATAGCCGTTTGTTGTATTTTTTTCAAATGGCTTTAAAAAATGATGATATCGAGTTGTTTGAAAATCCGTCTTTTATCCGATACCCTGTGTCAAAAAAGGGAATGAAAGATTCAAAGATAAAAATTAAAATACCTTCTCAAAGAAAGACTGTTCAATCGCTTCAAAAGACGGATATGATGAATAGAAACAATGAGAGCAATCCGAATAAAAGAAAAAACGACCCGGCTCGAAAAAGCTGTGAAGCCCGCGGCGCAACCTCCGATGAATTGATATTAGACACGTTTTTAAATCCAAAAATCGGTTTGAAAATATCCGTTCCGATTTCTTTTAAGATAATTTATGAAGACGAGATGTATTTTCTTGAGAATGATTTGTTTGAAATATTTTCCTTTGACAAAAGTCTGAAAAAAGCGAGAGAAGAGATTGAGCTTCAACTTTTGACGCTTTGGAACGATTATGTGATGGAAGACGAAGCCTCCTTGTCGGAAAGTTCTTTGCTTTATAAAAAACTTCTTTTGAAGTATTTGGAGGCAAAGGATGATTAAAATAAAAACGTTTGAACACATCCTGATGCGAAAAGGATTTCGAAAAAGGTCGGGAGATCACAATTTTTACTATTTTTATTTAAACGGGATTCGAACAAATATCAGAACGAAAACAAGTCACGGCCGATCGGGTCATTCCAATCGGGAAATGACGCCGTATTTGGAAAATAAGATCCGGCAGCAAATTCATTTAACGAAAGAGCAGTATCAATCGTTTGTGGATTGCCCTTTAAAAGAAAAAGATTTGATTGAAATTTATGCCGCCGAATTAAAAATCATGGATTCCAAAATATTAAACGAAATAAGGGAAAGGAAAAAAACGGATTGAAACCTTTATATATTAAAAACGGGTTTTACCATTGTTTTTTATGGGGCTGTAGGGTAGTTTGGTCCATCCTGCAAGGCTGGGGGTCTTGCGACCTGAGTTCAAATCTCAGCAGTCCCACTTTTAATTCTCCTTTTAATATTTTCGTTATTGAAAATATGGATAATTTGATATAATAAAACCAGTATAATCTTAAAACAGGAGTGTATCAATCGAGATTTGATTTTTCGATTGCAAACGTCTCCAAATAATCTCCGCTGACCGATATGCGGGGTTAGAAAATGGTCGGGACCAAATGTTCTCCGCTGACCGGCATGCGGGGTTTAAAAATTGCCGGGAACAAATTTTTAGTACTGCATATATTTTAAGATTTATAAGGATGCAGTGAATATGGTCGGCTGTTTTTATTTTATTTCAAATGAATTTTATGACAAATTCCCGAATTCCGGCCTGATGCTCAATAAAGATGGCAAACCGGGAGATCTTCATGATCGACCTTGTTTTTTTGCATTCCCTGATAAACAAAATCCTTCGCTTTTTTGGTTGATTCCAATTTCTTCTCAAATTTTGAAATATCATCAAATATATGATAAGAAATTTGAAAAATATAATTATTGCAATACGATATATTTCTGCAAATTTATAGGTGAAGAAAGAGCTTTTTTAATTCAAAATATGTTTCCGGTCACTCAAAAATATATTGCCGATATTTATATTGACAGAAATACTCAAAAAGAAATTCGTTTGAATCCATTTGATGAAAAAAAACTAATTCGTTATGCAAAAGAAGTTATGAAAGCTCACAAGATTGGAAAAAAAGTATTTTTTGTTGATATAGAATCTATTAAATCTTTTTTGTTGCTTGAGAATGATTCTCTCTGAATTTCTATATTTTTAATGGATTAAAATCTAAAAATTTACTTTTAAAAATCAATCGACGTTTGCCGTATTGGAAAATATATAAACTTTCAACCCCTTTTTTCCCAAATGAACCCTTTACTTACGGAATTAACCGTTCAGAAAAACACGGAAAACATCGATTGGAACGAAGTCAAAGACCTGTTTCTCCGAACCGATATGGTCACTTATGAAACGAGCCTTCATCAAAAAGCCTTTGAAAACAGCACGAAAGTCATTTTCGTGTATCACGAAAAGAGGCTAATCGGATGCGGACGTCTTCTTTCGGATTTCGCTTATCAAAGCGTGATTTACGATATCGCAGTAGACAACGATTTCCAAGGGAAAGGAATCGGAAAAATGATTGTCGGGCTTTTATTGGAAGGGGAAGACGATAAAAATATTCTTTTAAACGCGATTCCGGGAAAAGAAGCGTTTTATCAAAAAATCGGATTTAAACGCGCCAAAACGGGAATGTGCCGGCTCCTTAATGAAGAATCAGCCATCGAAAGAGGGTTTATTGATTAAAATTAACGGATGATTTAAAATAACGGACTATGTTTTTTAAAAAAATGATTAGAGGAATCGGGAAAAACCTTCCCATAACTCTGATTTGCTCTAAAAACGGATTCTCTTTTTAATAACGATATAAAAAGACATCATTCAAATAAGCATATAAACATATATACAATTTCAAGCATAGAAAAACCACTCATAAAAATCAAAAAGAGGCTTAAAAAAAATGGTTTCAAAAAAACTCCCTTTCAACAAACAAAAAATGGAAGAAATAATCCAAACACACCCGACCCCGTTTCACATTTATGATGAAAAAGCGATTCGCGACAACGCCGAGGATATGATTCGCGCGTTTTCAAATGTGAAAGGGTTTAAAGAATTTTTCGCGGTCAAAGCGCTCCCGAATCCTTATATTTTAAAGATATTGGCGGAATACGGGTTTGGCGCCGACTGCAGCTCTCTTCCGGAACTTTTAATGGCTGAAAAAGCGGGGATTACCGGCGAAAACATCATGTTCAGCTCAAACAATACGCCGCCGGAAGAATTTAAAAAAGCGAAAGAGATGGGCGCGATTATCAATTTGGACGATATTTCACACATCGCGTGTTTGGAAAAAGTGGCGGGATTGCCGGAGATTCTTTGTTTCAGATACAATCCGGGACCTTTGAAAGGCGGAAACGCGCTGATTGGAAAACCCGAAGAAGCCAAATACGGGTTTACGCGCGAGCAGCTTTTTGTGGGGTACGAAATTCTCAAACAAAAGGGCGTGAAACGCTTCGGGCTTCATACGATGGTTGCTTCAAACGAATTGAACGTTGATTATTTTATCGAAACGGCGCGTATTTTGTTTGAAGTCATCGTTGAGATTTCTCAAAAAGTCGGCATCGATTTTGAATTCGTGAACCTCGGAGGCGGCATCGGAATTCCGTATCGCCCCGATCAAGAGCGAATCGCATTTGACGACATCGCAAACGGCGTGAAAGACGCGTATGACAGCACCATCGGAAAAGCGGGAATCGCCAAGCCGAACGTTTACTTCGAATGCGGCCGCGTGATTACGGGTCCGTATGGTTATCTTGTCACGGAAGTGCGCCACATGAAACACATTTACAAAGATTATGTCGGAACCGACGCGTGCATGGCGAACTTGATGCGCCCCGGCATTTACGGTGCGTATCACCACATCACCGTTCTCGGAAAAGAAAACGAGCCCGCAACGGAAAAATATGACGTGACCGGCTCTTTATGCGAAAACAACGACAAATTCGCGATTGACCGGATGTTCCCAAAAATCGAACGCGGAGACCTCCTCGTCATTCACGACACCGGCGCTCACGGTTTTGCGATGGGTTTTAATTACAACGGAAAACTCAGGTCCGCCGAGCTTCTTTTAAGACCCGACGGCAGCGTCAAAGAAATAAGAAGAGCGGAAACAATTGAGGATTATTTCGCGACGCTGGATTTTGTGGGTTTGAAATCGTTTAAGTGACGATTTCTCTTTTTAACTTTTTTAATGAATTCATTTATTTTTTCGTTTTTATTAAAATTCAGTTTCGGTTTGGCGGGATGTGATTTTACCGAAACTTGCCGCCGATGTTTTATTTTTAAAAATTTGAATTTTGCTCAGCGTTTAGCGTTTGTTATTTGGTCAGCGTTAACGTTTGCAAACTGGTCAGCATTTAGCGTTGCCATTTGGTCAACGTTTAGCGTTTGCAAACTGGTCAGCGTTTAGCATTTGCCATTTGGTCAGCGTTTAACGTTTGCCATTTGGTCAGCGTTTAGCGTTTGTAATTTGGTCAACATTAACATTTGCACTTTGGTCGGTGTCAGCATTTGCAAATATCAACAAAAGAGGAATTCGCTTTATCGACCCTTTGAAATCGACCGCGGGTTTTGCTGTTTGACGCGCATTTTTCCAAAGTGATCGCGCATACGTTTTAAAAAAATAAAAGATGAAAAATGAAAAAGCAGAGAAGACTTTTATTCATTCTTCAAAATCGTCCGTCAATTTAACCTGTTTCGTTTTCGGTTTGGAATCGATTTCAAAGAAATCATTCGCCGCTTTTGAAACGGCTTCCAGGTGTTCTTTGGGGGTAAAAACGCCCATTTTCCAATTGTTGATTTGAGCATGCTCCAAATCTTTGACGAAAAGAGAGGCGTCGGTCAATTTTTTCATGCCGCCGTCCATAATAAGCGCTTTCATTTCCGCCATTGCGGGTTTTGACGGGATGTCGATGATGACCAACTCAGGATCGACGCGCGCCGTTTCCGCGATTTCTTTCTCGATTCGGGAGACGTGATTGCGCTGCTCAAAAATGTTGTTCAAGCCAACGGAATCCATTCCGGTGTAAAGCGCGCGTTTGTATAAGTTGCGATTGTCCAGGCGAGCGGCGATTTCGCCGGCAAAGCCGGAGTCGTTTCTCATAAGCGCGGTCAGCCCCGTATCGTCCAAACGCGCGAACTCCTGAGGGCGAATAATATTGTTTTCAAGCAAATAAGCGCAGGCGCGCGAACACATCGTCTCAGAAATTCGAGAAACGTGATGATAGTATACCGAAACGTTCATCCAATACCGGGAAACCAAAAGTCCTTCCGCCGCTCGAATTGCGCCGGCGTCTAAAACCAATTTGGTTTCAAAATATTCCAAATGATTTAATAAACGGATATAATCGACACTTCCGGATGTGACGCCCGTATAATGCATATCGCGCGCCAGGTAATCCATTTTATCCACATCAATCTCGCTGCTGAGAATTTGGCTGGCGGATGTTTCCCCCAAGATGTGTTTTGCGATTCGGGACGGAGAAAATCCGTTGTCGTTTAAAACGTCGCCGACCTCCGTTTCCGAAAGAATGTGGCGAACATCGTCATGACTTTTGCGCGTGTATTGCTCAATCAGTTTTTCGGTGGCGTGAGAAAACGGACCGTGACCGATATCATGAAGAAGCGCGGCCACGACGATTTCATCCAAACCGTCGTTGTCTAAAATATCTGAAATCGGCGTTTTGTTTTCGCGCTGAATTTTTTTAAAAAGAGAAGTCAAATGCATAACGCCCATGCTGTGTTCAAAACGCGTGTGGTTTGCGCCCGGATAAACCAAATTTGAAAATCCCAACTGTTTAATGCGTCTGAGTCGCTGCATTTGAGGCGTGTCGAAAAGAGAGCGTTTCAACTGATCAAATTCAATATATCCGTGAATCGGATCCAAAATAACACTTTTATCCATTCTATCAACGCGTTTTGGGAATACATAATATATAAACCTTGGGAAATTTATTGAAAAAGATTAAAAAATCAAATACACACCGGCAAAAACAGAGAACAAACAAAACCGGCAAACAAAACCGGCAAACAAAACCGGCAAACAAAACCGACAAGCAAAACCGCCAAACATAACCGGCAAACAAAACTGGCAAACAAAACCGCCAAACAAAACCGGCAAACAAAACCGCCAAACAAAACCGCCAAACAAAACCGCCAAACAAAACCGCCAAA
The DNA here is from genome assembly GCA_034006575.1 of Methanimicrococcus sp. Lineage (GTDB taxonomy): Archaea > Halobacteriota > Methanosarcinia > Methanosarcinales > Methanosarcinaceae > Methanimicrococcus. The sequence goes on along the minus strand of JAVESN010000003.1, from coordinate 24,050 downwards.
CATAACCGCCAAACATAATCGACAAACAAAACCGCCAAACATAACCGCCAAACATAATCGACAAACAAAACCGCCAAACATAACCGACAAACAAAACCGCCAAACAAAACCGACAAAAATAACCGCCAAACACAACCGGCAAACACAACCGCCAAACATAATCGACAGCCACAACCGGCAAACACACTCAGAAATGCAATCGATAAGTACAACCAATATGTGCAATAAAAACGAAATATAATAAATTTAAAGCCGTATTTATAAAACCTTCTGAAATGCGTTCAAAAAATAAATAAAAAACAATAAAAAAATGAGGAACTTTTTAAAAGTTTAAAAAAAAGGTAAACGAAGGCTCAAAAAATCCGCCGCCTTCGATTAGCTTTAAATAGATTAAAGCAAAAAGCGAACTGAGGTGCCTACATGGATGTATCTGAATTGAAAAACAAAGAGCTGTCAAAAAAGGATTGCTTAGAACTGTTTGAAAATGAGAATCTGTTTTTTGATACGCTCAAAGCGGCGGATGAGCTGAGACAAGAGATTTGCGGCGACGTTGTCAGCTATATCGTCAACGCGAATTTGAATTTCACAAACGTTTGCACTTTGAATTGCGGATTTTGCGCGTTTAAAGCGCGCTCCACCGATGAAAACGCGTACTTTATGACGCCGGAACAAGTCGGAAAAAAAGCGCTGTCCGCAAAACTTGCGGGCGCCATGGAAATATGCATCCAAGGCGGCATTCAAAAAGAAATCGATACCCACCTCCAAGTCGAAATGATTCAAAGCATCCGAAAAGAAACGGAAGCATACGGCGGCATCACCATTCACGGATTTTCCCCGATGGAAATTTTTAACGCCGCGGAAAACGCCGGACTGGATTTAAAAGAAGCCGTCCTCATGCTCAAAGAAGCGGGGCTCGACACAACCCCGGGAACCGCGGCCGAAATACTGGTGGACGATGTTCGCAGAAATTTGTGCCCCGGAAAATTAACGGCGAAGCAATGGGAAGAAACCATCAAAACAATCCACAACACAGGCATTAAAACAACCTCCACCATCATGTACGGCCATATCGAAAACAATGAAGATCGCGTGAACCATTTATTCCTTCTGAAAAGAATTCAAGAGGAGACGGGCGGATTTACGGAATTTATCCCGCTCACGTATTTGCACGAAAACACGCCGCTTTACCGCAAAGGAATTGTCAAATCCGGCGCCTCGGGTTTGGACGATTTGAGAATATACGCGATTCCGCGTTTGCTTTTTAAAGAAACGCTTCCCAATATTCAAGTGTCTTGGATTAAACTCGGCGCCAAGTTCTGCCAAGTCGGCCTCAGAGCCGGCGCGAACGATTTCGGCGGGACGTTGATGGAAGACTCCATTTCAAAAGCGGCCGGCGCGAAATACGGAACCAACATGACACGGCAAAAAATAGAAGAGTGCATCGAGCAAATCGGAAGAAAACCGCAACTCAGAACAACGACATACAATTATGTGGATGAATCGAAAGTCAAAACGGCCGTTCAAATTTAAAAATAAAATAAAAAAATGATGAAACGAAATAAATAAGAGATAAAAAATATTAAAAATAAAAAAAAGAAACGAAATAAAAATGAACAAAATACAAAAATAAACAAAATACAAAAAATAAACAAAATACAAAAAATAAACAAAAAATAAGATGGAATTCAAAAAACAAATGCAAAAAAGGCAATCGCCGTAAAAATAAGATGCGGACAGGTCATTTATAAAGTGTTGATGGTATGGAAATAATATTTGTCATTGTTTTTTTAATTCTTCTCGGCTGGGTTTTAAAGAATATCGGATTTTTATCTGAAAAAGATAAAGTGGCGTTGAACAACATCGTGATTTATGTCGGTTTGCCGGCATTGGTTTTTAATTCGATGTTGATCAATGTCAAGGCCGATGAATTGTTTTCATTTTTAAAATTAACGATTTTCATTTTGATCGTTTCTTTGCTTTGCGCCGGACTCGCGTGGGGATTTGGAAAAAAAGCTCTGAAATTAAAGCCCAAGTCCTTGGCGGCTTTCGTATTGGTTTGCGCTTGCGGCAACACCGCGTTTATGGGATATCCGATTATTACCGGGTTTTACGGAGCGGAAGGATTTACGCGCGCCATTTTTTGCGATGTGGCGACTTTGATTGTGGTTGTGGCTCTTGCAAGTTATTTGGGTGCCAAAGTCAGCGGTCAAAAAGTAAACGTTCTTCGCCAAATTTTGAAATTTCCGCCGGCCATCGCTTGGGCGATTTCATTGGTATTCATATTGCTTGGAATAAGCATGGAAATGTTGCCGTCCGTTATTCCGAAGACATTGGAATTATTGTCGGGCGTTGTCGTCCCCCTCATTATGATTTCACTCGGAATTTCGCTTTCCGGAAAATATTTAAAAATCGCGCTGATTCCGGCCATCAGCGTGACGGCTATCCAATTGTTCGTTGCGCCGATTATCGGTTTAATCATTGCGCCGCTGTTCGCGTTTGAAGCGTTGGATAAAAAAGTCGCCGTCATCGAAGCGGCCATGCCTCCCGCAATGACGCCGGCCATTTTTGCGGAAATTTACGGATTTGATGCAAAACTCATATCCGCCGCGATATTTCTCTCAACCTTAATTTCACTCGGCTCAATTCCCGTTCTTCATTTGCTCTTGGAATCGGGACTCATATCATAAGAAAATGTTATAAAAACAAAAATGAAACCATGATTATTCTCTCCGGCGGCACCGGCTCTCCGAAATTAATTGACGGTCTCAGGAAATGCATTCCCGATAAGGACATCACCGTCATTGTCAATACCGGCGAAGATATTTGGTCTTCGGAAGTTTTTGTGACGCCGGATATCGACACGGTTTTGTATCTTTTTGCGGATATTTTAGATAAAGACAAATGGTGGAGCATAAAAGGCGATACGTATGAAACATATCGGCAAATGAAGAAGCTGGGCCGAAATGAAATTCTCATGCTCGGCGACCGAGACCGAGCGGTCAATTTGGTTCGAACAAACCTCATGAAAAACGGTTTGACATTAACGGAGGCCACGCGAGAAATCTCAAAGCGCTTTGGAATTTCGGCAAACATTATTCCGATGTCGGACGAGCCGGTCACCAGTAGGATTCAAACACCCGGCGGCAAGATTCATTTTCAAGAGTTTTGGATCACGCACAAAGGAAATCCGGAAGTTTTGTCTTTAGAATATGAAAACATAAGCCGCGCGAAATTATCTCAAGCGGCGATTGCCGCATTGGAAAAAGAAGGGCGTGTCCTCATCGGTCCGAGCAATCCGATGACAAGCATCGGCCCGATTATAGCGCTGCCCGAAATAAAAGATATTTTAAAACGAAAGAAAGTGATTGCCGTCAGCCCGATTATCGGAAACGCGCCCGTCAGCGGGCCCGCCGGAAAGTTAATGGCGGCCAAAGGAATTGACGTCTCTTCAAAAGGCGTTGCCGAACTTTATCGCGATTTCATCGATGTTTTTGTATATGACATCCGAGACGATATTTTAAATCCGGATGAGATTGAAGCGATGGGAATAAAAGCGGTCGCATTGGATACGATGATGACGGAGGAAGGAAAAAGAATAAAATTGGCAGAATCTATTTTGAAATTATTTAATAACATTTAAATGGGAATGAACAATCCCTTTTATTGAGGAAAAATGATAATAAAAGGTGATAATATGGGATTAGATTTGTCGGAAGAGACCTATGAAAAGATATCAAAAGAATTAGATGAATGGCCGCAATGGAAAAAAGATGTGTATAATGAAAATTTCGCATACACCAAAAATGTTAAAAAAATTTGACCATTTTTTTAATTTTAAATTTTCTCATTTTATTTCTTTAAAATTTCTCATTTTATTTCGTTTAAATTTTCTAATTTTAAGTATTCTAATTTTTAAAAATCCGTTATGAAAAAAATTTACTCATGCTGTTATTTTTAATTTTTTCAAAAAAAGTCAATAAAAAAAGCCTTCAAACATTTCTGCTTGAAGGCTCATTGTTTTTCGGTTCGTTTTATCAGCGTCCAGACCGGGATTCGAACCCGGGTCGAAGCCTCGACAGGGCTTCATGATAGTCCCCTACACTATCTGGACATGTTGATTTTATTTTAAATCGGTTCAACCTGTGAACCCTAAGAAGATACTTTTTGTATAAATAGGTAATCCCTTGGTTCATAATGTTTTAAAAATATGATGGATTTGTTCCAACATATTTTTAACGGATCCCACCTCCCAGACTCGAACCGGGGGCATCGCGGTGCCTGCGCGATTTTCGTACGAAAAATCGTCGAAAAGACCAAACTACAGCCGCGCACTCTACCACTGAGTTAAGGTGGGTTTTTGAATAAAAAACAAAGATTATAAGATTCAATGAATGTCATTCATAAATTGAAAAATCCAAGTTTTTATTTTGATGCCTTCAACTCAAATTTCAGATTCAAACAATTGATCCAAATGATTAATTCAAATGGTTTAATTTCAATCGAATGCCATCGGAAATGTATCCTTTCCATGGGATTCTTCTTATTTATGTCTTTCGTTACGTGATTAAAAATGAAAAAATGTGAAACATATCAGAAACACATCATATTTCAGAAATTGTGTAATTTGTAACATGAACCACTTGTCCGTTTACGATTTCAAAAAAAGCTTCGTTGTCATTGACAATAAAATAATAAACGCCGTCTTCTATTTCCCTCTTTTCCACAATTGAAATCTCATGGGATTTTAAAACGTAATTTGAAAAAGATTCATGATCTGCTCTCATTTTTAATTCCGGAATATACATTTCGTATTCTCGGCTGGTTCCTGCGGTTCCGGAAATGTGGGAAAAAGTCGAATCTGTCATCCAAATATCCGTGTTTTCATCCATCAACACTTCATAATACCCGCTGAAGCCAAAATCATCTTCAATAATTTGAAGAGAAACCACCCTTGCCGGATGAATGGAATACAATATGCCGTCTTTAATTTCAAAATTCACGTTTTTATTGTTGACTCGAACAGTGTACATCCCGTCATCCATTTCACTTTTATTTCCGATGGTATAAATTTCGGTAAAGCGATGAAGAGGTCCCGTCGGCGTTTCATTGACACTATATACACGAACGGTCGCTTCGGTTTTTTTCAAATCATCCGATTGAAGGAAGGTTTTATTTTGTTCATCGATTCGCTGCGGATTCGGGTCTCTTGCCATAATTTCGGCAATCGCCAAAATATCATTACCCTCTTGAACAATTCGAATCGCTTCAACAGGCGCCATTTTATTGACAATTAAAAAATCTCCGTCATATTTAAAAAAAGTCGTATCTATCGGATGAGTCCCATTGTTAATCCAGACTTTGTATTCCGAACCGTCTTTAAAATCCTCTTTATTTCCAAGAGACATAACTAAACCGGATCCGGGCTGACCACCCCCCAGCCAATACGAATATCGATTTGTTAAATTCGCTGTGACATGAATTGTGTTTCCTTCTCGATGCGTTTTGACGGCATATCCTTCAAAAACATATCCCGGAGTTGATGACGGTTCCGATAAATCCAGCCCGAAATAAAGTGTTACCGATTCGTTTCCGTCATAAATATACACCTCGCCGATTTTTGCGGGATTTTTATTCGCGGGACCCGATGGGAAAATACATCCCGATAACAAAACAACAATCAAAAGGAGTGCCAAATAAAGAGATTTTGATTTATTCATAATCAAAAATTGAGTTGATCGTATATATATTTGAATGTATTAAATAATGAAATAAATTAAAATAAAGTGAAAGAAATTAAAATAAAGTGAAATAAAAATTAACAACGAAATCTTTCAAAAATTTCAATCTCCGAAACACCAAATGGTTTCAAATTCCGTTTCATTCATCAATGTTTGATTTTGAATTTCAAAAGACAAATCTCCGTCATTGACTGAAACAAAATATATTCCGTCCGGCAATTCTTTTTGATTGCCGATGGCGAAACGAACGGTTGACCGCCTGTCTGTGACCGAATGTCCGCCTTCAGCTGTTTTAACGGGAAGGTAAATGGAATAGGAATTGTTTTCATCGAATTTTCCGGGATCTGAAATTCGACTGCGATCAACACTTGAAGTGCTGTCAAATAAAGCAACCGTAACAATATGAATGATTTCATCGCCGTCCAGTTTAAATTTGCCGTTTTCAAGGTCGGCAGGTCTGTATTTATACAAATTTTCATCCTCTACTGAAAAACGAACCGAATTTATGTCACTCGGATTTTCATTGACAAGAACAATAAAATCGCCCGAACTATCATATTCCGAAATTTTTCCGATGGAAACATTCACACGCTCATGACCGAAATCATCGCTCTCCGTGAATTTTTTCTCTTTAACGGGAAGGGTTAAATGAACCGTATTTCCGGTCCGATTGACTTTAATTTCATTTTTCAGAAAAGTTTGATTTTTCGGATCTTTTAAAAGAGTATACGTTTCAACAAACAATTCGCCGTTCTCTGAATAAATATTGTTTGCAGATGTGATGAAATGCGGTATGCTGTCGTCATTGCTGTCGGCCGAATCTAAACAGCCGCTTGGGACAACGGCAAAAAGAAAAATCAATAAACAAAAACCAAAAAGGAAGGAGAAAGATTTCATAAAAGGTATTTTGTGCGGGCATATTAATACTTTTTGTGAATATTTAGACTGTAAGTCAAACCGCAGCTGCACCCTGCAAACACAAACTGCAAACGCAAACGGCAAACACAAACGGCAAACACAAACTGCAAACACAAACGGCAAACACAAACTGCAAACACAAACTGCAAACGCAAACGGCAAGCTCAAACGGCAAGCGCAAACGGCAAGCGCAAACTGCAAACACAAACTGCAAACACAAACGGCAAACACAAACGGCAAACACAAACGGCAAACACAAACGGTAAACACAAACTGCAAACACTAACTGCAAACACAAACTGCAAACACAAACTGCAAACGCAAACGGCAAGCTCAAACGGCAAGCGCAAACGGCAAGCGCAAACTGCAAACACAAACTGCAAACACAAACTGCAAGCGCAAACGGCAAGCGCAAACGGCAAGCGCAAACTGCAAACACAAACTGCAAACACAAACTGCAAGCGCAAACGGCAAGCGCAAACTGCAAACACAAACTGCAAACACAAACTGCAAACACAAACTGCAAACATAAACTGCAAACACAAACTGCAAACACAAACTGAAAACACAAACTGCAAACACAAACTGCAAACATTAACTGAAAACACAAACTGCAAACACAAACTGCAAACACAAACTGCAAACACAAACTGAAAACACAAACTGCAAACACAAACTGCAAACATTAACTGAAAACACAAACTGCAAACACAAACTGAAAACACAAACTGCAAACACTAACTGCAAGCACAAACTGCAATGAAAAATCAAACAAAAACGATTGCGACAAGCTTCGGCAAATTAAAGCCGCGCCAAAAATCGAAAACGTCATTTCATTTTTTAAAAAATAGGAGGCGAAAAACAGATGGCAATTTTTTATATTATTTTTTTGTGTTCCTCTGCAAATTTCCGATTTTTTGTAACGGTTCCGAGTTTATAAATTGCCGAAGAATTTATAAATGACATATATCAATTTATTGACCGTGTTAAACCTCTTAAAAGCGCCTGATTATGTCTCAATGGTTAACTTAATTTTTGGAATTTTAGCCATTCTTTTTGCGATGAATGGAGATTATGAAATTGCAGCCGCCTGCATAATCATTGCGGCCGCTGCAGACGGTGCAGACGGTTATATCGCTCGAAAAACATCAAGCGGACCGCTGGGCGCGCATCTGGATTCTTTAATTGACATTGTTTCATTCGGTGTTGCTCCCGCTGTCATCATTTACAGTATGGGAGAAAAACTCATTTTGATTCCGCTGATTTGTTTTTATGTGATTTGCGGCGTCCTTCGTTTAGCGCGCTACAATGCGTTTCCTTCGAATAAACCGGAATATTCGGGAATTCCCATAACAGGCGCGGCCGTATTCTTGTCAACCCTTATCATATCCCATTTTAACGCAACACAGACCGGATATAACATACCGTATGCTGCAGAAATATTGCAAGCCTTTATGCTGATATTGTCAATATTGATGGTCAGTTCATTTTCGTATCCGAAAGTCATGAGAAAAGAAATTTTCGTGTTATTGATTATTTTGTTTTCGGGAACAGTGATATCCGTTTTTGTCGAAATGTCCTTTATGATTCTCTTTTCATTCGTTCTCACCGGTTTAATGTGTTTTTATTTAATATCCCCCGCAATCGGTTTGATTCGCAAAAAAAAGAAAATTGAACTTTAAAGGGGAATGAATGAAAACGATGGAAACAGAACAATTGGAAATAACCGACCAAGATCAAGCTCTTTTTGAAGCGGGCATAAAATTAGGCGCCCTTTATCATCAATTTATCGGCAGTCCGCTTTCTGTCTCCGGAATTTCGGCAATGGAAAAAGCCATCGAAGAAAGTATTCGCGTTCAACCGTTTGTGGAAGAAATCACCGTTCAAATTGATGAAAAAAAAGTCTTAACCGAATTGAATGAAACCTTCCGATACACCGAGTTAAAAGGACACATGCTGAGTGTCAAAATCACCGTAAAGGTGAACAAAACTTTTGCATTCGTTTCATTAAAATATGACGAATCCTTGAAATATCCATTGATGAAGATAGATAAAATCGAAAAAACGGAATAAAAATTTTAATTTTGTTTTTTAACTTTGTGTTTTAACTTTGCGTTTTAGATTTGGGTTTTGACTTTGTGTTTTGGTTTTGCAATTTGAATTAGTGTTTTGGTTTTGCAATTTGAATTAGTGTTTTAGTTTTGATTTTCATTTTAAATTAGTGTTTAAAATTTGAGTTTTAGATTTGGGTTTTGAATTTTTGGTTTAACTTTTGGTTTAACTTTTGGTTTAACTTTTGGTTTTGTGTTTTAAATCTGTATTTTAACTTTGGTTTTGAATTTGTTTTTCGACTTTGTTCCTTGTTACTGTTCTTTGAAAATTCGGTCAGAATCGGCAATTGCAAATCAGAGCAGAGCGGGAGTTACAAATCAGAACAGGCAGTCGCAAATCGGGTCAGAGTTGCCGTTTGCAGATTCGGGCCAACCGTAATATTTGCAAATCACAATCGACATTGATATTTATAATCGGGATATAAAAACGGAGAGGTCAAAAAAGTCAAAAGAATTATAAAACAAAAAATAAAAAATGAGAGCAAAAAATGAAAAAACGAAAAAACGAAAGAATTATAAAACAAAAAAAGATGAAACGAAAATAAATTTCGATCTCGGATTCGAAACGGATGATTTATTGCTGAGGTTCCGGGAAAAGCTGAATCAACAATTTGTAAGATTCGACCAAAATAATTTTACAAATAATATAAATCGGAATGCTTAAAATCATACCGAGAGCGCTGTAAAGCTGGGAGAAAACAAGAATCAGAATAACGGTCGTAAACGGATTCACGCTCACCTTATTTGAAATCATGAACGGAACCAAATAAATATTGTCAACGATTTGAGCAATCAAACAAACAAGAGCCGCAAGAAGTGCCACTTTCCAGCTGATTACAAGACCGATAACGACCGGGGGAATCGTTGCGATGGCCGGACCGATGTAAGGAACATTGTTTAAAAGGCCGGCCAATATTCCCAAAAAAAGCCAGCCGGGGAGGCCGATTAGGTAAAAGCCGATACTGGAAATGATGGCAATCCCGATGCTTTCCATGATTTTGGCAACGAAAAAGTTGTTGGACTGCGTTAAAATGGAGGAGGCGGTGTATTCAAACTCAGCTTCAAATCTTTTCGGGACGGCGTCATAAATAATTTTTTTAATTCGTTGACGATCTCTGAAATACATCGAAAACATAATCGGATAAAGCAAGATAATCGCTAAAATATAAAAGAGAGCCTGGGATAAAAAAGAACGAAGATATAAAAAGATAGAGTTAATGACGCTGTCAAAAAAATCCAGCGCACTCGAAACGATGCTGTCGGGCAAAACGGAAGACATATCCGCCAGAAGCCGTGTTCCTTGAAGAATCAAAAGATGAAGACCCGACAAATCAAAAAGCAATTCCGATAAGTTGGAAAGTTGCGTAATCGTAAAATAAAAAACAAGCGTGAATAAAACAAAAACACTCACTAACGCCAAAACATGCCGTTGTTTACGCGTGTATTTGGACGTATATTTATTAAAAATAAGAATCGCTTTATTTAAAAGCGCAATAATACAAAGCCCGAATAAAAGAATGATGAAAAGCTCCGAAAAATAAAACAAAATCATAATCACAAAACAAAGAATCGCAAAAATCAATAACATGAACATCCAAACTTTCCGGTTTGTTGTCAACGGCAAAGGTACTTGATAATGAGATGTAGAGTCCGATTTTTCATTGCGCATAATTATCCCAAAGAGTGAATATATTATAAACCAGATATTATAAACCAAAAAGATTTTCAAAAATGTAAAATTTAAATATAAATGTATGAGAACATTCTTCTTTTTATAATCTGCGGCAATTTGAAAGGATAAAATCTAAAAAAAAGAAAGTGAACAACAAAAAAATCATAAAAAAGAAAACAGAAATATTTAAATTCTGAAATCTGATTCAAATAGCAATCGAAATTAATAAAATAACAACCAAAATTAAAAAACGGCAATCAAAATTAAAAAACGGCAATCAAAATTAAAACTTTAAAAAGAATAATAAAACCATCGAAATATAAATTTTTATCATAACGGAAATACCAATTCCGAAAATAAAATTTTTTCGACCTCGGGTGATTTTTTGTTTATTGAATTCAAAAACCAAGTTCAGACGGTTCTCAGCTCCGCAGCGGCTTCAATCGGCTATGAAATTAAAAAAGAAGACGTCTCGTTCGAAGTCTCGGAACATGCCGATTTAGCGACACGCCTGGCTTTTCAATTAATGCCGCAAAAGAAAAGCAAAAGCGGAAACGAAAAGGTTTCACCGGCGCAAATCGCAAAAGAAATTGCCGATGCCGTTTCCGAAACAGATTTAAAAAATGCGGATTTGATCGGAAAAATAACGGCGCTTGGACCTTACATTAACATTTTTGTTTCCGACGTTTATTTGATAAAAACCGTTCAAAAAGCTCTTTTGGAAAAAGAAAATTACGGAAGCGGTAAAAATTCCGGAAAAATATTGTTGGAGCACACATCCGCCAATCCCAACGGCCCGCTTCATGTCGGACACATTCGAAACGCGATATTGGGAGACACGCTTTATCGAATTTTAAAGAAAGCCGGATACGATGTGGAAGCTCAATATTACGTCAACGACATCGGCCGCCAAATCGCCGTTGTTTCCTGGGCGGCGGCAAAATATCCGCTGAATACAAAAATCAAATCGGACTACGCTATCGTTGAAATTTACGTCAAAGCCAATGAAGACATCTCAAAAGAGGACTCCATTAACGAAGAAATCGAAGCCTTGATGAAAAAAGTGGAAAACGGAGATAAAGAAACGATTGAAAGATTTACAAAAGCGGTGGATATGGCCGTCTCGGGCATTTCAGAAACGCTTCAATTGATGAATGTCAAACATGACAAATTCGTCCGCGAATCTCAATTTATCGAAAACGGCGCCGTTTGGGACGTGATTGACCGATTGGAAAAAACCGGAAAAACGAAAGATTCGGACGGCGCTCTGGTGGTTGACCTTTCCGAATACGGTTTTGAAAAAACGCTTGTCGTTCGCCGCTCCAATCAAACGTCTCTTTACACCACAAGAGATTTGGCGTATCATGAATGGAAAGCACCTCAATGCGACCGCATGATTGACGTTTTTGGCGCCGACCACAAACTGATTTCCGGACAATTGCGCGCCGCGCTTCAATTGCTTGGAAGCAAAACGCCCGAAGTCGTTATTTTTGAATTCGTCTCGCTTCCGGAAGGATCTATGAGCACGCGCCGCGGTGTTTTTATCACGGCGGATGAATTGCTCAAACAAATGATTGATAAAGCGTATGAAGAAATTGAAAAGCGCCGGCCGGAAGAATCGGAAGAATTCAAAAGAAATGTCGCCCGAATGGTCGGAATCGGCGCGACTCGATATGACATCATAAAAGTGACGTCCGATAAGTCCACGGTTTTTGATTGGAAAACGGCGTTGGATTTTGAAAAGCAAGGCGCCCCGTTTATACAATACGCTCACGCGCGCGCTTCTAATATTTTATCCAAAGCCAAGGAGGACGGCTTCGATTTTGAAGAAGCCCAACCGAATTTCGCGGATTTTTCCAAAACGGCGGAGCCGCAGGAAGCGTCGTTGATAAAAAAAATCGCGTTGTTTGAACAAAAAATAGAAGAAAGCGCGGCCGGCTTAAAACCGCATATCTTTGCGATTTACACACGAGAATTGGCCGATGAATTCAGCCAATTTTATCGCTATATTCCGGTATTAAATATTGAAGACGCGGAATTAAAAAAAGCCCGCCTTTCTTTGGTTTATATGGCAAAGACCGCCCTTTCAAACGCTTTGCATTGTTTGGGAATTGAGGCGCCGGAATCTATGTAAAGATTCCAAATTATAATATTTTTGAAAAGAAACTTTTGAAAACGACTTTTTGAAAACGGTTTTTTAGAAAACAAATTTTTAGAAAACGCTTTATCTTTTCATCTCCAATGGATTAAAACAATGACTCCTATTTTATACGACGATATCGGCAGTTTTCCGCTTCCGCCCGAAATTTCTAAAACCACACTCAGCGATGCGGCTTTTAACAGAGACAATGATTCGTGGTTGTTTTCGGTATTGGATAACATCATGAAATACAAAATAGAGGCCGGCGTTCAAATTCCAAATTATGCTCAAGCGCGGGATATGACCGAACAGTTTTTGCGCCCGATTCGAGATGAGAATTGTTGCGGCGCTCCTTTTGATTTAAAAGAAGAATGTGCGAAAACGGTTGAGATGGACGCTTTGGATTTATATTTCCAAGAAATCAAAGAGGAATCGGGGGAAAAACCCCAAGTCCGAATGTGCGTGACCGGTCCGACCGAGCTCTATTTAAAAGAATTCGGCGGCGCCGTTTATACCGACATTTACCGATTGTTCGCAAAAAATGTGGATCTTTTTGTCAAAACCGCGATGAAAAGGGTTAAAAATTGTCAAATCTCAACCGTTTCGATTGACGAGCCGAGCATCGGAATCAATCCGGATTTAGCGCTTCCGGCGGATGAAATAATTTCCGCGCTGACCGTCGCCGGAAAAACCGCGTCACAAAACGGCGCGGACGTTGAGATTCACATTCATTCTCCGCTTTATTATGAACTGGCGTGCCAAGCCGAAAGCATTCATGTCATCGGCATGGAATCGGCGGCAACACCGTCTTATGCCGATATGATTGATAAAAAAACGCTTTTGGAATATGACACTTACGTGCGCGCGGGCATTACGAGAACCGATATTTTCAGTATGGCGGGAGCGTTAAATGAAAAGTACGGCGGCAATGTTTGGGATAAACCCGAAATTATGAACGAAATTATCACGGAAATAGAAACGCCGGCAGTTGCCGAAAAAAGATTGGAAAATCTTTATAAGATATTTGGAGACCGAATTAAATACGCCGGGCCGGATTGCGGTTTGGGCTCTTGGCCGTCTCAAGAATTGGCCGCCGCTCTTTTGAAGAACACCGGAATCGCCATAAAAAATTTTAATGAGAAACATCAGTGAGAAAAGGATGAAACACCGAAACTGGAAAAAAAAGAAGGATGCGACAAAAAGAATTGCGGAAGAGCGTATTGAAATTCTTTTATCCTTGGCGGAACAAACTTTTAAAACCGACCCCGAGCAATCGAAACGCTATATAATACTTGCCGAAGCAATCGGCATGCGTCAAAACATTCGTTTAAACCGTGAACAAAAAAGGAAGTACTGCAAACAGTGCCATACCTTTCGCGTCCCGGGAAAAAATTGTCATATCCGCCTCAAAAACAGTGTGATTTTAACGACCTGCCACGTTTGCGGCGGAATGAGCCGTTATCCGTATTACGAAAAACAAAACGAAATAGGCGCGAATAATGAGAAATTCGATAAAGAGATGACGCGCTCAAACAGCAAATACGAAAAAGGTGCGCGGCATCCGAAATAATTGTAAGAAAAATAAGCGGCATCCTAACAAAGTGCAAGAAAAATAAGCGGCATCCCAACAAAGTGCAAGAAAAATAAGCGGCATCCCAACAAAGTGCAAGAAAAATAAGCGGCATCCTAATAAAGTAAAATAAAAATATAAAGTAAAATAAAAATAAGCGGCACTCAAATGCAATAAAAAAGAACGCGCTCAAACAACGAAATCCGATTTAATTTTTAAAAACGAATCATAAAAAACGGGCGGCGATTTTTTATTTTTGCGCGGCATGCTCGTGAAACGCGCCGTTGTGATAAACAAAAACCGTGACCGTTTCTCCGTTTTCAAAGTCGCGAAGGCGTTTGTCATAAATTTGAGGGATGTGTTTGAGTTTGTTTTTTCCGAAATGGATGGAAACGGCTTTTAAGAATTCGATTTCTTGAGAAATGTATTGAGATTCATATTTTTTTGTGAGTTCAAAAATATCATTCGCTTCTTTTTCGGTGATTTCTGCGCCGTATAAGCCGTGCTCGTTTAAGCCGCTGATTTCGCGCCAGTCATATCGCCCCGAATCGTCGATTTCGCGATGAATCATATACGGATAAACGCGGCAAATGCTCGGGCGCTCTTCATAGATTTGACAACGATTGTTTTTGAGAAAGATGCAGCTGCCCTTATCGTCGTTGTTTGTTTTTAAACTGTAACCGGAAACATAAAAACGGCCGTTTTGATCGCAAAAATCGAAATAAGGAGACGGGATGACGGAGTCCGGGTTTTGTTTTAAAACGCGGTCGACGTCGTCGGAAAGTAAATAAACGTGGTCGTTAAACGTGTGCGTGCAGCATTTTCCGCAAAAGTCGCATTCGAATCCGACGTCTTGAATAACTTCCGTAAAACGGGACGGGGGGTAAATCAAAAGAGCCTTCTCTTCATTTTTAAAATAATTTAACATTCCTTCCGCTTTTTTCATAAGCAGAAAATGTTTTTTATGGTTTAAACTTAATGTTTCAAAAGAAAACAGGAAGTCGTAAGGTTTATATTTATAAAACTTTGTTATAGTCAAACCTTAAAGATTAAGATTTTATTTTAAATTAACTTTAATTTATTATAAATTCAGGATTACTCGGCGGCAATCCGAATCATCGAGCAACATTTTAAAGACGGCGATACGCGTTTTTTAAAAATGAATCAAAATTACCGATTATCGATTATTAAAATATTTAGGAATTAAAAAAGACAGGAGGACTGATTATGGGCAAGACAGGAAGTATTGTTTGGGTCAGAGTTAAAGGAAGAAAAGGTAATGCAAAAAAAGTGGAAAGCGGTTTAAGCACAAAAGCGCACCCGGGACCGGCTCAAAGATTTACCTCGTCCGGACACAAAAGAAGATATTTGAAGAGATCTTCAAAAGCGCTCTCAAAGTAATCTTTTTAAAACCACAATTTAAAATAATATGAATTGAGATTTTTCAATTCACTTTTTTTCTATTTTTTCATTATCGGTATAATCTTTGATATTTCTATTTTTTACGCTGCGCTAACGAAGAGAAGCTTCTTTTTAAAAAAACGATTTGTTGTGTTAAAAAACACAACGGCGGACAAAAACCAAACAAAACCGCGGTTTTGAATTCAAAATTGCCACGCCGAACGAAACGAAAAATAAATCTCGGCTTCTTAAAAACGAAAAATGAAGAAAAACGTTTTTTTTGTTGATATGAGGAGGAGTCAATTCGCAAATTTTTGATTTTTTACAAAGGTGTATTAAAAAGGGATAGAAACAAAAAATAAAAACAAAAACATGGAATCAAATTCAAAGAATCATGCCGCATGAAGCGAAAAGAGAGATTTGATTCATAAAAACAAAAAATAAAGAAAAACGTTTTTTTGTTGATATGAGGGAGTCAATCCGCAAATTTCCGATTTTTTTGTTCGCGTTGCTCACAAAAAATCGAAAATTAGCGGGAGCGGCCTTTGGAGTTTTTTACAAATAGAGATTAAAACGGAGGCGAAACGAAAACAAAACAAAACAAAACAAAACAAAACAAAGACGCCAAATTCAAAAAATCACATTGCGCATAACAATGAAAACATCGTTAAATTTAAAGTAAAAACGAAAAAAGCGGAGTGTCAATCCATTAATTCCGGCGGCAATTGGACGTCGTCGGCGTGATGAACAAAATAAAAGATGGTTTTGTATAAGAAAATGACAATGGGTTGCGAGATGTAGTGCGCTTCCGTTTTGGCATCTGTTTTTCGAATGGCCAATGCTCTGCCGCTGTCGGAGATGATGGTTGTGCTTTGGTTGACCAAATGGCTTTCTTCCAATTCTTTTAAAACGGAGCGGACATTTTTCGGATAAAGCGTAACCGGAAGAGAAAAGTTTTCATACCCCTTTAAATTATCCGCCAAAATCAAAATATTGAGCTTTTGGCCGACTTCAACCAAATCGCTTTCCAATTCTTTTAAAACTTCGGGAGAGCGGGATAAAATAATCAGATTCTTTTTTGTGTTGTCAAAAATTTCATTTAATTTTTTACGAACGGCCCAATCGCTTCGAAGATATTGAATGGAAACAAAATCATCGGATTCCTCCATAAAAAGATCCAATTCCATTTCATCAAAGGATTTGGAAATCTCGTCCGCCGTTTTTTCGTAATCTTCGCGAAGCATTTGAACCAAATCATCCGGTTCGGTTGGTTTATAGTGAATCGGAGTCCCGTGGAGAATTCCGGCGTATTTTTTCTCAACCAAATTCTCCAAGACTTCATACAATTTCGCTCGCGGGATTTTGGTAAATTCATGAAGAGCGCGAACGCTCGGCTCATGGAGAAAAACCAAACCGATATACGCTTTTGCTTCATTTTCGGAAAGCCCGAATTTTTTCAGATTATTCACCAAACTCGAATCCATAAAAAACCTCATCGTACAAGGATAATAGAATTAATAGACAAGACGCTAAATTCAAATGTCGGATATAAAACATAAATGAAATAAATTTGTTACTCTAAAAGTAACAACATAATTTATATAGTTTATCGTGTATGGTACGGTTGTAAAAAATTGTCACTCCAAAGGTAACAACAAAATAATTGATACCGGATTTCGATTTTTTGCTGCGGCGAATTAATTTCCTTTACAAAGTGATGAAATGAAATAAAAACTCAAAAAACTTAGTAAAAAAGCAAAAAGCAACAAACCAAAAAAACGAAGTTAACCCTAAATAAAACCAAAAAACAAACCAAAAAACAAACCAAAAAACAAACCAAAAAACAAACCAAAAACCATATTGGAAAGGAAATTAAATTCGCTTAAAAATAGAAGCGCCGATTGAAAAACAAATCTTAAGAACAAAAGCAAAGTTTTTAAAACAGACCGACCAAAACGGTTTGTCAAAAATTGAAAAAGTTTGTCGGGATTTTCGAAAGGTTTGTCAAGATTTACAAAAAGTTTATCAAGATTTACAAAAAGTTTATCAAGATTTACAAAAAGTTTATCAAGATTTACAAAAAGTTTATCAAGATTTACAAAAAGTTTGTCAAGGTTTGCAAAAAGTTGCCAAGATTTACAAAAAGTTTGTCAAGGTTTGTAAAAAATTTGTCAAGGTTTACAAAAAGGTTGTCAAGGCTTGCAAAGGATTTGCCAAAGTTTTCAAAGGAATTATCAAGGTTTACAAAAGATTAGTCGATGTTTATAAAAATTTTATTAAAGTTTGCAAAAATTTATCAATATTTAAAAAGGCTTTGTCAAGATTTGTTAAAAGTTTTGTTTAAATTTGTAAAAAGTTTTGTTAAAAAGTTTTGTCAAAAATCATTAAAAGTTTTAAAGGATTTATCAACATTTATATTTATTAAAGTTTTCAAAAGAATTATCAAGATTTACAAAGGATTTGTCAAGATTTACAAAGGATTTGTCAAGATTTGTAAAAATTTTGTTTAAAAATGTTAAAAGTTTTGTTTAAAAATGTTAAAAGTTTTGTTTAAATTTGTTAAAAATTTTGTCAAAAAACGTTAAAAGTTTATCAAAAGACTTATCAAAAGGTTTATCAAAGGGTTTATCAAAGGGTTTTATAATCATACGATTCTTTAAAAGAGAAATGATTTGTAAGCGAATTTTATTTATTTTTGAAAACGAAAAAAGATGAAAAATGGTTTCTTCAAAAACTCAATTAAAGCCGATCGAAGCGGAGTATTTTCTGCGTATAGAATCCGACGGACGATTTTGGATAAAATAAACGACGGGTAAATTATAATACGTTGGTTTTGACGGAACGGATATGAAGAAGAGAGAACACAAAATAATGTTCAAAAAACAAACCGAAATAGAGATTATTTAAACCGGCGGATAGAACAAAGCGTAATCCGGCATAAATTTCAAATTTTTATAAAAATAAAAATAGAAATAAAATAGAAATAATATACTTAAATATAAACAGACGGGTTCTGTTTAAATCGTAAACAGTCGAGGATTATTATGTCATTACAAAGCCTTTTTGAAAAAATGGGACATTTTGCGGAGGCCAACCGTTGGCTTGTCTTCATCGGCTTTATTCTTTTAATTTTTGTCGCCATTTACGGCGCGACCGGAATTACAATGAATTCCGGAATGGATACATACATCCAAAAAGATTCAGAGATGTACCAAGATTTAGATCATTATAACCAAATGTTTAGTGAAGAAAACATTGTTATCATGATTGAAGGAGCCAATGTCAAGGATCCTGCGGTCTTAAAAGCCACCGAAAGATTGGAAGAAATGCTTTCAAATGTTTCCGGCGTCAATTCCGTCATCAGTCCGGCAATGATATTAAAGGCGACCAACGGAATGGTGACCGGGCGTTCGGAAATTCCTTCCACCATTGAAGAAGTTCAAGCATTGATGGATTTAAGCCCCGAAGCTTATAACAGTATCATTTATGATGAAACTCACTCCCTCATTTTAGTCACATATTCCGGCGACACGTCCGAGGAACGAAAAGAAAGCATATTGTCGGAAACCAGAGACGCCGTCAATTTCTCGGCGTTTCCGCCCGGATATAATATCATTGTCACCGGAGACGCCGCTTTATCATCCGACATGAATACGGAAATGACATCCAGCATGGGGTCTTTGCTTTTCCTGGCGTTCATATTGATGATTGTCGCGCTGGTTCTTGTGTTTAAAGGGGTTCGATGGAGATTATATCCCTTAGTCGTTGTCGTCTTTGGATTACTTTACACCTTCGGATTTATGGGATTTGCAAAAATCAACATGACAATGGTTTCAATTGCCGCGTTTCCGATTTTAATCGGCCTTGGCATTGACTATGTGATTCAATTCCATAATCGAATGGAAGAAGAACTCAGAAGATGCCCGACACGCCGCGAAGCCGTGATTTCGACATTCAAATACATGGGACCGGCCGTATTGACGGCGTTGTTTGTAACATGCGTCAGTTTCGTTTCTCTTTTGACTTCCTCCGTTCCGATGATTCAGGATTTTGGAAAATTATTGATAATCGGATGTATCAGCTGTTACGTCGCCGCTCTTTTCTTTGGAACCATTTCGCTTTATTTTATGGACAAATTGGCGGAGCGGATTTATAAAAAAGAAATAAAAACCGGCAAAACGTTCGCCAGTAAAATTTTCTCGGTTATCGTTAAACAAGACGGAACGGAAATGCCCGTTCAAAGAGAAAACAGCATTACAAAAGCTTTGAACAAAATCATTGATTTTACGCTTCGACATAAAAAGACGGTTTTCATGATCGCCGTCGTTACCGGCGCTTTGGGCGTTTACGCCGATTCGACGATTCCCGCGGAAACTGATTTTAAAACGTATATCCCTCAAGACATGCCGGCCTTGGTCGACTTTTATCATATGGGTTCCGTCATGGGCGGATCGGATCAAATCAATATTATGATTCAAACCTCCGATATTTCATCCCCTTTCGTTTTGAAATGGATGGACGAGTTTGAAACCTACGAAACCGCCAATCAAGATTACATAAACGGAGCCGACAGTATCGTAAAAATTGTCAAACAATACAACAACGGCGTCATTCCGGATACGAAAGAAGAAATTCAAGCCATTTACAACCAAATTCCAAAAAGCACAATGGAACAATATTCCAACGGAAACTCGATGCTTTTGATGAATTTAGATGTCGGTTCGGCCATGTCGGATTTGCCGATGGATGGAGTGAAAACGTTGATTGAAATCATTAAAGACGATTTGGTCTGGCATCAAATGCCGCCGGGAACAACGGCGACCATCACCGGAAGCACGATTCCTTACACGGAATTGTTGGACTCGTTGCTTTCAGGGCGAACCCAGCAAACGATGCTTGGCGTCATTCTCGTTTTGGTCGTTTTGATATTGATTTACAAAGATATTTACAAAGCGTTTGCGCCCGTTTTGACAATCGCGATGGTTATCGGATGGTCGGGACTTGTCATGTACGCTTTTAATATCGTCTACACCCCGATGACCGCCGTAATGGGATGTATGATATTGGGCGCGGGATCGGAGTATTCCATTCTTTTAATGGAACGATTCTATGAAGAAAAAGGACACGGATTAAGTCCGATTGATGCGATGAGAACGGCGATTACAAACACGGGTATCGCTTTGATTGTGTCAGGAACGACAACCACATTCGGTTTTTTGGCGTTGACGGCATCCGCTTTTGGAATCATATCCAGTTTCGGATTGGTGACGGTGATTAACATGCTTATGACAATGTTGGCTTCTTTTGTCGTCTTCCCGGTATTGATGTTGACTTTTGATGATTTAAAGGAAAAGGGAATCAAAAAGGTTTTGAGCGATTTTAAAAATTCCGTTCTTTTAACGATCAAACCGAACAAAAAAACGGAGATGGTCTCATGATTAAAAATCAAATCCATCCCAAAAAAAATACAGAATTAAGAGGCTGCGGCATTATGAAAATATCAGAAAATAAAAGAGAAAACAAAAGACAACACGCCGCTCGTTATTTCAGTCAAGCGGCTGTCTTTTTAATATTACTCCTCCTTTGCACTCCTGCCGTCGCGGACAGTTTCATCCCCGTCATGAAATCCGACACGCTTGATTATTATGTCGGATACGGCGAGCCCGAACTCACAGCCGCATTGCGCGGGAATCAGGAGTTTAAGAAAGGAGAAACGGCAACGGCTCAAATTACCATTGCCAATAAAGGAATGTTGGAGAGAGTTGCTTACCGAGAATATGTGGTGTTTGAAGAAATAGACATAGGCCGCTACGTTGAAACCGTTTACGATACAAACGACGATCCGACGGCCGAATCCTATAAGGCGATTTCTTTAATGAATTACACGGAATATCTCGGAAAATCAACGTTGGCGACAATGAGTTTAAATGAACAAAATACGCTGGCGCAAACGGAAATGAAACTTGAGTCATATCGTATCAACGCTCAGTCTGTGAATATGAAATTTTCTTGCGACAGCCCGTACATCGAAGTGGACGAAAGCGGAGATTACACCTATTGGGAAGGGCTCCCAAGCGGTTATTATAATGTGGCGATGGTTCCGATAAAAATCAGCCCGAACACGCCGGCCGGCAAATATCTCATTGACATGACGGTGAATTACATTTATCCGTCCAACGCGAGAATGATTAAAGCCGGAAACGGTACCGACGGCTTTTCCACATTTTTGTATTCGGAATCGTACATTCAAGAGTTTACGGCAGTTTCAAAAGTGATTCAAGTTCCGATTTATGTATCGGAAGGAGCCGTTTTTGAAGCGTCGAAGATTGACGGAACGATAACGGCCGGAAAAAAGAAAACGGTTGCCGTCACATACACGAATATCGGTGATAAGACGGCTTATGATGCCGAAGCCAAACTCAGTTTGATGCATCCGCTCGGCACTTCTCAAAACAAAGGATTGCTGGGCGATGTTGCGCCGGGGGAATCTGTTACGATTGAGTATCAGATCACTTCCAACTCATCCTCGACCGAGAAAGTGTACGGGGTCAATTCAGACATTCGGTATTACAATGAAGACAACGAGTTGGAAATTGCGCCGGCCGTCAAATTGGAATTTGAAATGGTCAATTCGTACAATTTATTCACGTTTAAAAATATGTTAATCGGAGTGCTCCTTTTGGTTGTTTTGACGGTTTTGTACAATATTTATACGACGAACAAACGGAAAAGAAAAGGAGTAAAACCCAAAGAAGATACGGGAATTGAAGCGGAAAAGAAAACAATCGGCGAATCCAAATAAAATATTCATCGAATCAAAATAATTGTTACACAAATAAGAATTTTAAAATTAAAGAAACGAAATTCAAAAATAAATTAAGGTAAGCTTGTGATTTTTATGTTGAAAAATATCAAAAAAGAAATGACCGTCCTTCTTTTGGCGATGGTTCTTCTCAGTGCAACCATGCCGGCCGCGTTTGCCGCCGCCGCGAATCAAACCTATTACGGCAGTCTCGGTACCAACTTTTATTCCTTTTACGGGGAGCCGGACATTCATGCCGGAATTCAAGGAAACGGGGAATATTCTCGCGGAAAAACGGCGACGATTCCTTTGACTTTATCCAATCACGGGGTTATCGAAGGTTTTAAAGCGGAAAAAACATTAAAAGACGAAACGAGTGTCGCGGCGCAATTGAATATGACGCTTCAAAAAATGGAGGTTGAAAATATCGCTTCCGTCTTAACGGCTGTTGGAGTTGTCGCAACACTGGAATCCGATATCCCGGGAATTGTCGTCAAAACCGGACCGCAGGAAACCGGAACTTTGGTTGCGGGCGCAATGTCGCAGCCTGTGAATTATTATGTGGACATTCAAAAGGGGATTCCCGCGGGCGATTATGAATTGACCTTAAACGTTTCATTTAAGCATTTGAGAAATGTGATTTATGACGCAGACCCCGTCAGCCAGTCGGGAGCGCTTGCCGGAATTCGAAATTTGAACGCGTCGTATTGGTATAATGAAGATGTGACGCAACAGATTCCGATTACGATAAAAGTCAAAGAAGCGACGGATTTTGAAATCGTCGAGAGCCAAAACAATTTGACTTCCAAGAGCGGAATGCTTTACGTCACGTATAAAAACAACGGAGAGGAGCAGGCGAAAAACGCGTATGTTCGTTTGAGCACGGCGACCCCGTTCAGTACGGCGGATGACCAATCCTATCTCGGAACGGTCGCGCCCGGAGAAGAAGTCACGGCCGCGTTTAAGTTAAGCGTTGACAGCGATTCTTTGATTTATGACAAGCTTTACGCGATTAACAGTGAGATTTTGTACGAAGACAATTACGGCCACCAACAAATCACCGACGCCTTAAAAGTCGAGGTTCAAATTGAAAAAACGCCGCTTTGGACAACGACGAACATCATCATCGCACTCATTGTCTTGATTGTTTTAACCGTCGCCGTTTATTATGTCGTCCTGTCCCAAAAGTATAAAAAAGAAGGAAACGGCAGAAAACCGTTTGACAGCATTACAAAGAAATTAAAATAAATTAAAAATAAAAAGATGAAAGAACCTATTTCATCTTTTTTCTGTTTTTAATTTTTTATTGTTTTTACCTCCGTTTTTATTTTCATCTCCATTTTTATTTTTATTTTTATTTTTATTTTTATTTTCATTTTTATTTTTATTTTTATTTTTATTTTCATTTTTGACTTTTCAATGATTCCTTTTGAAAACAGACAGGGCAACAGCGGAAAAACTTTATCGGGCTGTATTTAAAAAAACTTTTTTGAAAAAAATATATCCATTTTTTACGGTTTTTCGTCGTCTTCCTTTTGAAAACAGACAGGGCAACAGCGGAAAAACTTTACCGGGCTGTATTTAAAGAACTTTTTTAAAAAATTATTTTCATTTTTTCGGTTTTTCGTCGTAATTCCTTTTGAAAACAGACTGGGTATCAACGGAAAAACTTTATCGGGCTGTATTTAAAGAACTTTA
>JAVESN010000109.1:0-4498 GCA_034006575.1 Methanimicrococcus sp. | reverse complement strand
CGGGCTGTATTTAAAGAACTTTTTTAAAAAATTATTTTCATTTTTTCGGTTTTTCGTCGTAATTCCTTTTGAAAACAGACTGGGTATCAACGGAAAAACTTTATCGGGCTGTATTTAAAGAACTTTATTGAAAATCCCAAATACGACCGCTAATTTTCGATTTTTTTTGTGAGCGAAGCGAACAAAAAATAATCGGAAATTTGCGGATTTAACCCAAAAATATCAATGAAAAGATTATTTTTATTTTCATTTAAATTTCCAATTTGCGGATTTAATCCAAAAATGTCAATGAAAATCATTATTTTTATTTTCGTTTAAAGTTCCAATTTGCGGATTTAACCCAAAAATATCAATGAAAAGATTATTTTTATTTTCATTTAAATTTCCAATTTGCGGATTTAACCCAAAAATATCAATGAAAAGATTATTTTTATTTTCATTTAAAGTTCCATTTTGCGGATTTAATCAAAAAATATCAATAAAAAACATTACTTTTATTTTCGTTTAAAGTCCAATTTGCCGATTGCATTAAAAATAAAAAAATCGCGGACTTTTTTTCGTTTTCCGTTTTTTGAAAATTATACCTCGGTTTCGCTGTTTGGCGCGGCTGCTTCACATCGATTGAAATTCGCCTCGGTGTTTTTCGTTTGCGGTTGCCGCTGCGATTGCCGCCGCGGTTGCCGCCGCGGTTGCCGCCGCGGTTTTAGTTTGCAGTTGCCGCTGCGGTTTTAGTTGCAGCTTGCATCCGCAATTTTATTTCCAGCTGTATTTAATTTTTCCGTTTTTGCGGCTATTTTTTTGTTTGAATTCAGTTTTTGACTCACTCTTCTTTGATTTGTTCCAAAAATGAAACAAATTGATTTTCATAAATCAAACCCGTGTGAACCGCAACAATTTCTCCGTCGGCGTTTATGAAAACGGTGGTCGGCAAATAAATCGTGTCAAGAGCGATCATGGACTCGGATTTCATGTCAAAGTAAACCGGAAAGGTGTAATTGTTTTTTCCGACGAATTGAGAGGCTTTTGCGACGGTTTCACGCCTCCCGTCGCATTGATTGAGCATAATGAAAGTGACGTTTTCTTCGGTATCATAATATTTTTGAAAAACCGGCATTTCGTATTGGCACGGGCCGCACCAGCTCGCCCAAAGATTCAAAACGACCGGATGACCGTAAAAATCCGACAAACGGAAAAGATTTCCGTCGGCGTCATAAAATGAAAAGTCGATGTCGCCGTATGAAATATCCGTATCTCCGGACAAATCGGACAAATCCGCCGAGTTTAACAAATAGCCGTAAAGAGAAGCGCCGCTTACAAAAAGCAAAATGAGAATTCCGAGTAAAAGAAGAACGATGAGAGTTGATTTTTCATGAAAATATCCCCGATTTTTCGATTAAAAACTTAACAAATTCAATAAATAATCCATACCGCCGGTCATGACGAGAAGCCCTAAAATCACCAACAGTCCGCCCGAAATCGCATGAACGGCTTTGTAATTTCTTTTAATCCAATCCAAAGACGATTTTAAGTGTTGAATAATAAGCGCGCAAATTAAAAACGGAACCCCGAGACCGAGGGAGTAAACAGAAAGCAATAAAATTCCTTGAAAGGTGTTTCCGCTGCCGGCCGCAAGCGCCAGAACGGAGCCTAAAAACGCGCTGACGCACGGCGTCCATGAAATTGAAATCATGACGCCAAAAAGAAACGAAAAGAAAAATCCGGGCTGAGGTTTAAAATCCGTATTTCTTTGAAAAAGAGCGAGAGGAAGCGGAATCAAACCCAAATAGACCAAACCGAGAAAAACGATAAACGCGCCCGTCAGAATTTGTAACAACGTTTTGTATTCGATAAAAAAAGAGCCAAAAAAACCCGCAAACGCCCCGAGCGCTGTAAAAACCAAACCAAAACCCAAAACAAAAGCGCAAGCGTTCAAAAAGAGTTTGTAAGATTTCACGTCCTGCCCGCCGATGTAAGATAAATAAAGCGGCAGCATCGGCAAAAGGCAGGGAGAAATGAAAGTCAATAACCCGTCCAAAAACGCAATCAAATACAAAATCATGAAATCGACCCAAACGTTTCAAAGGTTTTCAAAACTTTTTGATTCATTTCAGGCGTCCCGATTGTAATTCGAACCGTGTTTTTTCCGATGTTTTCAAACGAATCGCAGCTGCGAATCAGAATTCCGTTTTTTAAGAAATAATCCACCGCTTCTCGGGCCGTTTGAGGAGAAACGTCCACAATAAAAAAATTGCTCTCCGACGGATACGCGCGATAAGGCGTTTTTTTAGAGATATTTTCAATTAACAAAGGACGTTGAGACTGAACCATGGAAACGCCGGCCTCCAAATAATCCGTATCTTCCAACACGGCAATCGCTGCGGCTTCTGCCAAAACGCTGACGGCAAACGGCGGCAAAATGCGCAACAAATCCGAAACGATCCATTCGGGCGCAATCAAATACCCGAGACGCGCACCGGCAAGGCCGAACGCTTTTGAAAACGTCCGGCCGATGATAATATTTTCGTACTCATTTACCAACGCCGATAAACTTCCTTTCGTTGAGAAATCGACATAGGCTTCGTCAATGAAAAGAATCGCGCCGGTTTCTTCCGCCAAAAAACGAATCGTTTCGGCATCGATTACATTTCCGGTCGGATTGTTGGGAGAGCAAAGCCAAATGATTTTCGTCTTTTCGGTGACTGCCGAAAGGATTTTGTCAACGTCTAAGGAATAATCCGCTTCATTCAAATTCACATAAACCGGAACGCCGCCAAAACCGATTGCCGAAATGCCGTAATACGTAAAAGTCGGAACCGGAATGAGGACCTCATCTCCCGCGCCGACAAACAGTTGATTCACCGCGTCAATCAAACTGTCCATTCCGGGACCGCTTGCGACAATATTTTCAAACGAAAACCCCGTGTGTTTCATCAGCGCTTTTCTCAAATCGGTCGCGTCCGCCGTCGGATACAATGACGCGTTTTGAGCGGCCTTTTGAATCGCACGAATCGACGCGCCGGACGCCCCGAGCGGATTTTCATTGGAATTTAATTTAATCACCGTTTCCGGATTGAAGCCGTATTCTTCCGCGATTTGGGACGTCGTTTTTCCGGGAACATATTTCGGAACATTTAAAACGGCTTCTTTTCGTAAAGACAGGTACGTTTCTTTTGTTTTTTTCGTCAAAATATTTCCTCTGATTTTTGCTTTATTTTCTTTTATTTAATTCGGTTTTTGAATGCTTTCAATCACCGAAACAACTCGATCCGCTTCGTCTTTTTGGATATTAAGAGGTGGCAACAATCGAATGACGTTTCCGGCCGTCACGTTCAGTAAAACGCCGGCGTCCATTGCGGCGTCCATGAAATAACCGCACTCGTGATTCAATTCAATTCCGATCATGAGCCCCATTCCGCGAACATTGACGACGTCGGATCGATTCATACGGGATAATTTATCGATGAAATATCGTCCCATTTCGGCGGCGTGCTCCAACAATTTTTGCTCTTCAATCGTTTCAATCACCGCAAGAGAGGCCGCGCAAACCAGCGGGCTGCCGCCGAATGTCGTTCCGTGCTCCCCTCGTTCAAATTCAAGGCCTTCGCGCGCCGCAAACGCGCCCATCGGAAGGCCGCCGCCGATGGCTTTGGCCATTGTCAAAATGTCCGGAGAAACGTTGTAATGGTCTTTACAGAACCATTTTCCAGTTCGTCCGAATCCGGTTTGAACTTCGTCGAAAATCAAAACCAAATCTTTTCGGTCACAAATTTCGCGCACTTCTTTGAGATATTCTTTGTTTGAAATGTGAACGCCGCCTTCCCCTTGAATCGGCTCTAAAATGACGCCGGCCGTATCGCTCGTCACCGCTTTTTCAATCGCGGACGCGTTTCCGTATTCGACAAAAGTGGCCGGTTTGACAAGCGGCACAAACGGGTCGCGATATTTTATATTGGCCGTCGCCCCCAAAGAACCGATCGTTCTTCCGTGAAAAGCGTTATTGGTGGAGATGAAGCTGTTCTTTTTGGTGTGCAGTTTCGCCAATTTCATGGCGCCGTCATTGGCTTCGGCTCCGGAGTTGCAGAAAAAGACTTTGGATAAGCCGGTCAATTGAACCAATTTCTCGGCGGCGTTTGCCTGCGGAATATTGTAATAATAATTGGAAATATGAATGAGCTGCTCGGCCTGCTCTTTTATGGCATTGACCAATTTGTCATTGGAATATCCGGTCGCATTCACGGCGATTCCCGAAACGCAATCAATAAATTCTCTGCCGAAAACATCCACCAATGTGGAGTTTTTACCGCCGGTAAAAAGCAGCGGTTTTCTTCCGTAAGTCGGCATCACGTATTTGTTGTCTTTTTCAACGACGGATTTGTAAAGTGATTCGGGATCCATTTTTCTCTCTTCTTTAAATTTATTTGAATTTTAAAAATGATATTATAAATATTATATTTGATTTATTTTCTTCTTTCTTTCTTTCTCTTTCTTTCTTCTCTTT
>JAVESN010000081.1:0-8100 GCA_034006575.1 Methanimicrococcus sp. | reverse complement strand
AATTTGCGGATTCACATCCTAAATATCAAATAAAAAATCACTTTTTTCGTTAGCGTTCAATAAAATCGGTAATTTGCGGATTCACACCCTAATATCAAAAAAATAACGGTTTGTTTTTTTATTTCGTTTTTTAAATTTATCGGACAGTTTCGCTGTTTGGCGGCGGCGTGATTTTTATTGAAATGCTGCGCCGTATTTTTATTTTTCAGTTTGGTCAGCGTTTTTAGTTTGCCGTTTGGTCAGCGTTTTTAGTTTGCCGTTTGGTCAGCGTTTTGAGTTGTATTTGCATCTGCGTTTTGCGTTTGCGATTTGCATCTGTAACAATATATTTTCAAAAACGAAAAAATTTGATGGAAGATAAATAGAATCGAAAACAACTAAAAAAATAATAAATAAATAGATATGAGATTTTAAAATCACATATCCACAATCTTCGCGCTCAAAACGCCGTCCACCGTCGTTAATTTCTTTAAGACGGCTTCTGAGACGTCGCTGTCAACGCTGATGACCATAATCGTCGGCTCGCCGATTTTGACGCTTCCGACTTGCATGCCGGAGATGTTGATGTCGTTCTCGCCGAGAACCTGGCAGCACGGGCCGATCACGTTGGGCTTGTTGATATGGTCCGCAAAAATCATGTGCGCGGACGGGAAAACGTCGACGCGGTTTTTGTTGATTTCAATAATCTTGATGTCGTTGCCGACCGCCGTTCCTTTGACGCTGACGGATTTGCCGTTACCGGAAACGATGATCTCAAAAACGGACGCGTACTCCCCGGACGTCTCGGATTTCTTTTCGCTCACGACGATTCCGCGCGATTTCGCCAAACCGGGAGCG
Source organism: Methanimicrococcus sp. (assembly GCA_034006575.1). Lineage (GTDB taxonomy): Archaea > Halobacteriota > Methanosarcinia > Methanosarcinales > Methanosarcinaceae > Methanimicrococcus. The sequence continues at coordinate 7,263 of JAVESN010000081.1, read as the reverse complement.
TTGACGTAATTCACGCCCGAGCCGACGGCAACGCCCAACGCGCCTTTTAAAGCGGCCAACGTCACCGTTCGAACATCCCTCGTTGAAATATCCCCGCTGTACGAAAGCTCGATTTTATCATACCCCGTCCCGAGAAGGGTCGCCGCGATTTTGCCGGAAACCTCCGCCAACTTCACGTACGGAGAAATGACTTCCAAAACATCGGGACGAACGGACGGAATGTTGACCGCGCTTTTGGCGCCCTCCCCGTTTAAAACGGCAATGATTTCATAAGCGATATCGATGGCCACATTCACCTGCGCTTCCACGGTGGACGCGCCGAGGTGGGGCGTGACGATGATTTTGTCGGACTTAATCAAACCGGACGCAAACGGCGGCTCTTCGACGAAAACGTCAATCGCGGCGCCTGCGATTTTGCCGGAATTCACCGCGTCCGCCAAATCCTCCTCATTGATAATGCCGCCGCGAGCGCAATTGATAACGCGCGTCGTCGGCTTCATCACATCAAACATCGCGGCGTTGATGAGATTTTTCGTGTCTTTGGTCAGCGGTGTGTGAACCGTAATGAAATCCGCTTTTCTGCAAATCTCCTCAACGGTCGCCAACGTGATTCCCATCGACTTCGCGCGCTCTTCCGAGACGAACGGATCGTATCCGAGAATCGTCATATTAAACGCCTGCGCGCGTTTGGCGACTTCCGCGCCGATGCGGCCCAAACCGACGACACCAAGAATCTTTTGATTCAATTCAACGCCCATGAATTTATTGCGCTCCCATTTCTCGGAGCGAAGAGACGCGCACGCCTGCGGAATGTTTCTTGCCAAAGACATCATCATCGCGCACGTGTGCTCGGCCGCAGAAAGCGTGTTTCCGTCCGGCGTGTTGGACACGATGATTCCTTTCTTGGTCGCCGCTTCCACATCGACATTGTCCACGCCGACACCCGCGCGGCCGATAATTTTTAACTTGTCCGCCGCCTCAATCACGCGCGCCGTCACCTGAGTTCCGCTGCGAATGACAAGAGCGTCGACGCCTTTTATCTTTTCAACAAGCTGATCTTCCGATAAACCGGTATCAACAACAACGTCAAAACCGCTTTCTTTTAAAATGGCTAAACCTTCACTCGAAAGTGAATCACTGACTAAAATTTTCATAATTAAACTCCGATGGGAAATTAAATTTTTTGTATAATATAATCAATTATTATATGATATAACGTAAATATGAAATGATATAAATCAAATGATATAAAACAAATATGCAATAAAAATAAAATAATTAAAACGAATAAAAATTCAAACCGTATTATTCTTTTGCCCGTTTTTTGTTTTTATTCTTTTGTTTCTGTTTTAAATCCGATATTTGTCTCCGTTTTGAAATTCGTTCCGCTTTGAAATCCGTTGCTTTTTTCCCGTCATTTGTGCGTGAAATAAGCCGTCACGTTTTCTCCGTCAATGGCGTCGATGCGGCAAAATCCGAACCTTTCGAATTGAACCACTTTATCCAATTCCTCCAAAATCGTGCGTTCGCCGATTCCCGAAAAATTTCCGTTCGGCCCGAGAACGGTCACTTTTAATCCGTCTGTCGGCGCCCAATGAATGATTTTCATCCTCGTTTTTTTGACCGTTTCCATCGAATTGTCTATGTATTTTGCCGAAAGCGGAGACAAAGACGTGATTTCGACATTACCCAAATCTTTTAAACGAATGTGAGAGCCGACTTCCAAACGGGACGCATCGTCTTTTGTGATGAAAACCGTATTTCCGGTTTTGATTTTGCGCATTTCCGGACGATTGGGATAATACGGTGCCTCAACGACTCCGCCCTCGTATCCGTCGATTTGAATCTCCGCCGGGTCCGAAACGAAAAACATTCTGTGCGCCGTCGAATCGACGAATTTGCGATTTTCCGCGTACAAAGATTCCATACTCATGCTGACATCGATTTCGCCGACGCCCATCTCAATCATGAACTTTTTCAGCGCTTCGGCTTGAATTCCCCGGCGGCGAATAGCTTGGACCGTCGGAAGCCTCGGGTCGTCCCATCCCGTGTAAACGCCCGCTTCAATGTCTTTGCGAATCCCGCTTGTGCTGAGCTTTCCGAATTCCTCTATTCGAACGCGCCCCCAATGAAGCGTTATCGGATACGTCCACCCGAGATAGTCGTAAATGTATTTTTGGCGTTTGCCGCTGTCCTGCAAATCTTTTCCGCGAATGATGTGCGTTGTTTTAAGCAAGTGATCCTCAATCGCGCCCTCAAAATCCAATAGCGGCCAAACGATATATTTGTTGCCGATTTCGGGTCTCGGATGATCTTTCTTTAAAATGCGAAACGCGCCCCAATCTCGAAGAGCCGGGTCTTTGTGCGTGATGTCCGTCTTGATTCGAAGAACCGCCTCTCGTTCTTCATAGTCTCCCGCAAGCATTTTCTTCCATCGGATTAAGTTTTCGGCCGGGTCCGTATCGCGATGCGGGCAAGCCTTTTTTTGATCCTTTAATCCCTTAAACGTCTCGCCGTCGCAGAAACAAACGTAAGCGTGGCCGGCCTCAATCAATTGCTCGGCGATTTCATAATACTTTTCAAATCGGTCGGACGCTTTGACAATCACGTCGGGCGTGACGCCGAGCCATTTGAAATCTTCGATGTACCAATCATACGCTTCAAGCATCGGGCGTTTTTGATCGGGGTCGGTGTCGTCAAATCGAAGGACAAATTTTCCGTCATACATTTTGACGTATTCGGAATTGACAATCATGCCGCGGGAACTGCCGATTGTCGGCGGTCCGTTCGGGTTTGGCGCAAAACGCATGACGACTTTTCCTTTTTCGGCATTTTGGAGCGCTTTTAATCCTTTGTCGGGTTCCTTTTTGATGGAAATTTCTTCCAAAAGGTCGGGCGCGATTTGACTTAATTTTTCGCGCCAAACTTCAGGCGCCGTTTTGTTTAATTCGTTTGCAATCGAAATGATCGCGTCTTTGACATCCGGAACGGAATTTCTTAAATGAGGCGCAATGCCCATAATTTTTCCGAGAACCGCTTTTTCCTGCGGAACGGCTTCGTATTTTACAGCGTTTTGAAGCGTAAATTTTTCAATTGTCAATAAATCTTCGGGGGTGAGTGTCATAATTTTTCCTTTTCAAATGATCATAAAATAGAATGAAAGAACAGAATTTTATTTCTAAATATTTAAAGATGTTTATCAGCATGAAATGAAAAATATATAAGATCAATCAATAGAGTAACGAATTATTTTTAAAAAGGGATTCATCAATCGAATTCAGCAGATTAACCCTACTTTCAATTAATTATAAAAATCTGGTTTTTAATTTTCTAAATAATAGAGCTATTATTATATGCTACAGTATACAAATCATCTCCCTAAATATATATACATACGTATAAGCCAACATTTCAAAAAATATAAATATGTTAAAAATATACATGTATATGATAAAGTACACTTTGATGTATTTTTGATAAAACAACAGGAGAATAAAAAATATGCAATATAAAAAATGGATTAATGTTTTTATCTTGGTGAGTGTAATTTTATCTTTTTCTGTTCCTGTACTTGCTGTACCCGCAACCGTCGAAGATGAAAAAACAGCCCAAATTTTAACGTTTGAAAAAGATAAAGCTCAAAGTTTTGAGATAACATATAATGAATATGAAATGTTGGAATCTTTAGCAAAAATAGACACAGAGACATTGAAATCTATAGGTTATGAAACTGAAGAAATAAATCAAATAAAAAATTATAAAGAAGGATTTAAAGAACATATTAAAAAAGTAAATAAAACTTTTTCTGATGAAGAACTACTAATTTTAGGATATAACTCCGAAGAAATAAAAATCATACGTAATTATAGTAATTACGGAGGTAATGATTCGGCATTGGCTGCAAATTTAACTGTATATTTAACTGCACCAAATGGATTGAAATACAACCAATCAAACAATTTAAATGAAATAAATTTAAAATGCCGTTTTAATTGGACAAAAAATCCATATTTTCAATTTACCGATAAACTCGGAGTAACTTGGAGTCATCCTTTTGTTGTCAATACAACCACTCATCCAAATGGGTATGCACCCCTCAATTTAAAATATGCTCCGTTATCCTATAACACCACCGAATGGGGTTTTAAACCAAATAGCACCCAACAAGGATTAGCATATAATATGTCAACAGCAATGCCTGTCAATTCCAATCAATTAAAATCAGGTGAAACAGAAATAAGATTAACATATAAAGGAGAAGAAAAACGTCAAATTCAGGTGACTTTAGAGTATGTTCATCAAATATGGCCGGGTCATATTTCTGTATCTTTTAGCTATGGAGGTCTTGGACTTTCGTATACGCCTCAAAGTTATATCCATAGGGTCGGAAACACAACGACTTTTGAAAGATGAAGTTCAGTAGCAGTTATTTGGAGAAATAAACACTTTGATAACTGCTATTTTATTTTTTTTAAATAAGAAGGGTAAAATATGATTCGAATAAAATTTTTAACATTTATAATCATAATTTTTTTATGTTTAAATTTAACATATGCAGATGAAAATACACAACATGAATACAAAATTAAAAACATTGATGATTTAAGCCGAATCAAAAATGATATGGATGGAAATTACATTTTAATGAATGATTTAGATCTGAACGGTTCATCCTGGAATTCTGTGGGGAAAGGGAAGTTTTTTGAAGGTGTATTTGATGGAAACGGGAAAACGCTATCCAATTTTACAATCTGTGGCAATGATGAAGAGAATGTTGGATTTTTTGAATATGTAGGAGAACAAGGAATCGTAAAAAATACAGTATTGAAAGATATTAAAATCAGCGGTGGATATTTTGCGGGATGTATTGCCGGATACAACAAAGGAAGCATAGAAAACTGTCATGCGATTAATGTTGTTGTCGAAAATAAATGGGGGGCAGGAGGACTTACAGGTTCATCTTGCGGAACAATTGAGAATTGTTCTTTTAATGGTAGTGTTAAATCGTCGAATGCCGGCGGAATTACTGGAATAAATACAGGAATTATAAAAATGTGTTATTCTGATTCAAATATTGAAGGCGAAAGTACTGCCGGCGGAATTGCCGGAATGAATTTCAACAAAAGCATTGAAAACATATATGCGTTGGGAACTGTAAAAGGAGGACATTATTCGGGAGGGATCACCGGCGCAAATTACGATGGCGGCAAAATAGAATACGCTTACACTTTAAATAGGATTATAGGACAAAATAAAGCGGCCGGCGGAATTTCCGGAATAAACAAAGGATATATTGAAAATTGCATTGCAATTAATGATGGGATTGATGGAAATATAAATATGGGGGCGCAATTCCCACCGTTTTATGTTATATTTCTGAAATTAATATATGGAGACGAAAGTTCGGTCGGTTGTATTACCGGCGGGACAGATTATGATAAAATCCCAACAAATTGTTTTTCATCTAATGAAATAAAAACGAATAAACTATATTTTAATGGGTTTAATGGTCAAAAAATTTCAAAAAAAGAGATCAGTGAAATGTTTCCAACGGGTATTTGGAACGAATGGGACAAAAACATATGGAAAACGAATCAGACAAATTTAAGATTACCGGTCTTGATTTGGCAATGACATAATTGAACCACTTCATGACATTTTTTGGCATAATTGAAAAACACCATAACTTAAAAGGAGATGAAACTCAGCGAATCATTTCATCGCCGTGCTTTTCAATGTTTTCAATCAATTCTTTAAGTTCTCTAAAGCGCTCGTTTGCCGTCGTTAAAAATTCGCCGACGGAATCACCGGCAACCGCGCCTTGCGGTGACGCTTTAATCAATCCGTTCTGCTCTAAAATGCGAAGCGAATAACGGACTTTATGCGCCTGCATGCCTGTAATCTCGGCAAGCTTTAAAATGCCGACCGGTCCGTTTTCAATAACGATTTTTAAAACCTGAGTGTGGCGGTCAATTAATTCCAATTCATTGCGGGCTTGATCAAATAACATGAAAATAAAACCTGATTTTTTAATCAATTAAATACCGTTCCTGTTCATAAATCCTTACATTCCAAGTCAAACGGGAATACAAAAATAAAACAAAAATGAATACAAAAATAAAAAAATGGAAATAAAAATGGAAATAAAAATGGAAATAAAAATGGAAATAAAAATGAAATAAAAATGGAAATAAAAATGGAAATAAAAATGGAAATAAAAATGAAATAAAAATGAAATAAAAATGAAATAAAAATGAAATAAAAATGAAATAAAAATGGAAATAAAAATGAAATAAAAATGAAATAAAAATGAAATAAAAATGAAATAAAAATGGAAATAAAAATGGAAATAAAAATGGAAATAAAAATGAAATAAAAATGAAATAAAAATGAAATAAAAATGGAAATAAAAATGGAAATAAAAATGAAATAAAAATGAAATAAAAATGAAATAAAAATGAAATAAAAATGAAATAAAAATGAAATAAAAATGAAATAAAAATAAAATAAAAATAAAAACAAAAAAGTGAACGAAACGGACGCATCCGTTTTGAAAAAAGCGCGCGCCGAATGCCCAAGCCGGAATTCGTTTTAAATCTTATTTTTGAGCCCAACAAATCCAAGCGTCATAATTTGTTTTCTCGTCTTGATTGTCTATGATTTCTGAGCTAATCCCGTTTTTATTCAAATGCTCTGAAATCCATTCCGCCTCTTGCTTTGTGCGAAGCGTCAGCATCAAAAAACCGTCTTTTTTAAGAACTTTTAACGACTCGTCCGCGATTGAAAACCACATCTCTTTATTGAATTCGTAAATCGTTCCGATCATAAAGCCGATAACCGCGTCGAATTGATTCTCGTCTAAATTCTTTGAAAGCGTTGTCGCGTCCATCAAAACCGTTCTTTCGGGCTTTAAAACGCCGTGCGCCAAACCGATGCAAATCTCTTCCTCGTCCCTGTCCAAACAAATCGGTGAAATCCCCGCGTCATACAAAGACAAAGAAGACATCCCGTTTCCGCAGCAAATTTCAAGAACGTTTGATCCCGGCGCCAAAAACGATTTTTTTAAAAGCGCTGCTCTCGGATTATTTTTTACGATGTCGAGCGTCTGAGACGCTTTTTCTATCCGCGGCGCCGAATAAATGGAATCATATGGCGGGATGTTTCCCAAAGACTCTTTAAAATAAGACAAATTCATGTTTGAAAAATATTCTCTCACATCGTCCGCCAATTTTTCCGGGGAGACCGGGATGTATTTTTCATCCG
>JAVESN010000079.1:0-8138 GCA_034006575.1 Methanimicrococcus sp. | reverse complement strand
GTGGCCAGAAGAGCGGACAAATTGGAAGCCGTGAAAAAAGATTTGGAATCCAAAGGGTTTGAGGTTTTTACTCAAATCTGTGATGTGACGGATTCGGAATCCGTTAAAAACGCGGTTGACGCAATCGTTGCTCACTATGGAACGATTGACATTTTGATCAACAACGCGGGTCTCGGAATCGGCGAAGCGGCGGACACGATGTCGGATGAAGTTTGGCATCAAATGATGAAGACCAATATTGACGGTGTTTACTTCTTTGCCCGCGAAGTCGGAAAAGTCATGCTGAAGAACAAGTACGGTCGAGTCATCAATTTAGGCTCCATCCACTCCAGAGTGGCTATGCCTTTCTCAAAAATGTTGACGGCTTACGCCACCACAAAAGGCGCGGTCTTCATGATGACCAAAGCTCTTGCAAACGAATGGGCGCGCGAAGGTATCACCGTTAATGCGATCGGTCCGGCTTATTTTGAATCGGAAATGACAAAAGATATTTTAAAAGCGGAAGAATTTAACAATATCTTAGACACCTATTGCCCGATGGGACGCGCGGGAAAAACAGGAGAATTGGACGGCGCGATAATTTACTTTGCCTCGGACGCCTCGACGTACACCACCGGCCAGCTTCTCAATATCGACGGCGGATGGACGGCTATTTAATTTTCAAAATTTAATTTTTTGTTTAAACGCTTTTATCGGCGTTTATTTTTTCTTTTTTATTTTCTTTTCTATTTTTTTATCATCAAATCGGATACGTTTTCATTTTTCTCTTTTAAATACGTCGGATATTTTCGCTGTTTGGGCGGCGCTTATTTTTTATTTTACCGTTTGCAATTCGGTTTGTGTTTGCAATCGGCCTTCTTTTTTCCATATTTTTTGCATTTTGCTTTCGTTTCTTATATATCTTTATTTTCATTTAGCATATTTTTTCACAGACATTTAAAATATTTTAAAGAGGCGCATTTTCTAAACATTTAAATAAACTGACGTCTTTTTTTGTTGTGGAAAATCAAAAATATCGTTCGGAAATCGTCAATAAAAACGGCATTAGTCGGTATAATTTAGTCCGGGATATCCGTTTTAAAGATAAAAAAGCGAAAGTTCGAAAAGTTATTTCAGATCCTCAAAAAGCCGACATTTTTAATTTTGATTTGGAAGAAAAAGCGGTTTTAAAAAAGGCTGAACTTGTTTCGAATTATTACGTTTGCGATTATTTGGAAATATCCGATCTTTTATCATTGGAAGAAAAACGGTGGATGTCACATGAATTTTTCAAATTGACAGTCGCGGATGAAACTCTTTTTTTTAAAACAAAATTTGAAATGAATTATATCCATGGAACAACGGCAATAGAAGGAAATACGCTCACATTAAACGAAGTGAAAAATCTTTTGGAATACGGTATTCAAAAAAATTACGCGAAATAAATGAAATTCAAAATTATATTAAAACAAGAGCGTTTGCCGGCAAATTTAACGGAAAAATAACGGTTTCATTTATTCAAAAAATTCATTCTCTCATCATGGAAAATATTCTTGAAAATCCGGGAAAGTTTCGAAATATAAATATCGGAATTACAGACTTCGATTTACAGCACACGCCGCCGGAATTGATTGAAGATGAATTAAACGAATTGTTTCAAACATTTTATGAAAATATCAAAAATAAAAAGCATCCTTTTGAGCAAATTATGATTTTTTATTATCGGTTTGAAACCATTCATCCGTTCTTAGACGGGAACGGGCGAGTCGGCCGCGAAATTATGAATTATTTGCTGAAAAAAGAAAAATACCCTCAATTCTTAATCGGAATTGAAAATCGTGATGAATATCTCGCAGCTTTACGCTTTGGAGATGAACAAAATCAAGAACAAATGATTCATATTTTTTATAAAATGTATCAAGTCCAATTGGATGAAATAAAAGAAGAGTTTTATCGGCTCAAATGAATGCAAACAAAAATGGCGAGCGGCGAAATAAAAAAAGGCGCATCAAACAGCAAAAAAACGATTTCATTTTTTTAAATTTATTAAAAATCGAAGGGTGGTTTTTGTTTTATTTTTTGGTTTGTTTTATTTTATTTGTTGGTTTAGTTTTATTTGTTGGTTTAGTTTTTAGTTTGTTTTGTTTTTGTTTTTGTTTTGTTTTTGTTTTTGTTTTGTTTTTGTTTTGTTTTTGTTTTTGTTTTTCGTGGGTGGTAGGTAGCTGTGCCCACGTTCGCGAAGCGAACGGCTGTTCTAAAAAAGAATAGATGCAAGTAGAATGCAAAATGTTGACTCGGTGGCAACTCAAAACGTTGACCAAGTTGCAAAACTAAAACGCTGACCTGCACTGCAAAACTAAAACGCTGACCTGCACTGCAAAACTAAAACGCTGACCCGCACTGCAAAACTAAAACGCCGACCAAATTGAAAAACTCAAAAGTCCGGCTTTTTTATTTGATATTTTTGGTGTGAATCCGCAAATTTCCGATTGTTTTTTGTTCGCTTTGCTCACAAAAAAAATCGAAAATTAGCGGTCGTATTTGAGATTTTCAAGAACATTCATAAACGAAACTTGAAATTGAGAAAAATAAAATAAAAAATAAAACTAAAACGCCGGAAAAACTGAATATGAAAAAAAGCGGCAACAACTTCAAAAAAACAAACCGTGCCAAACAGCGAAACTGTCCAACAAATTTTAAAAAACTAAAAACACTGACCACACTGCAAAACTAAAACGCTGATCAAATTGAAAAACTCAAAAGTCCGGTTTTTTTATTTGATATTTTTGGTGTGAATCCGCAAATTTCCGATTGTTTTTTGTTCGCTTTGCTCACAAAAAAATCGAAAATTAGCGGTCGTATTTGAATTTTTCAAGAACATTCATAAATGAAATTTGAAATTGAGATGAATTAAATAAAAACAAAACGAAAAGCGCCGGCAAAACTGAAAACAAAAAAATGGAGGCGGCAAATTCAAAAAAAATCAAACCGTGCCAAACAGCGAAACTGTCCGACAAATTTTAAAAAACTAAAAACACTGACCCAAACCACAAATAAAAATAAAAATTCGAATCACAATTTTAAATCCGATTCTCAAACGCGAACGGCAAACTCGGCAAAACGTGCGCGCCCAAAACGAAATCGATACTCTTTTTTCAATAAAATAATCAAAGAGTCGACGACATTTTTTTAAATGTTCTTTTATGACATTTTACTTGTTATTTCAATTATCACTTCAATCCTTATTTCAATTGTTATTTATGCCGTTCGTTTTCTCCGTTATGGTTCCACTCCTCTCTTTTTTAAACAGTGGTTTTTTATATCGGAAAATTGTTGCTCTTATTCTGTTTCATCCGTTTGAATCTTGTCTATTTTAAAGTTTTTATACTTCAAAGGCATTTTTATTTATATCATTTCGATTGAATTGTTATTATTGTTAATATTTGGATTATTATGGGCCGGCACGGCAATCGTTTTGGCCGGCAGGTGATTTTTATGGCAGAAAAAAAGAATTTAAGAACGCCGATTGTTTGTGTGATGGGGCATGTCGATCACGGTAAAACAACTCTTTTGGATCAAATTCGCGGAACAAGAGTCGTAAAAGGAGAGGCCGGCGCAATTACGCAGCACATCGGCGCAACGGAAGTTCCGATTAATGTCATCGTTGAGCGATGCGGCGACAAACGACTGGCAGATAAATTTATCGTTCCCGGATTGCTTTTTATCGATACGCCCGGGCATCATGCGTTTACAACGCTTCGAAGCCGCGGCGGATCATTGGCGGATTTGGCAATCGTCGTCGTGGATATTAATGAAGGATTTAAGCCGCAAACGATTGAAAGTTTAAACATTTTGAAACGATTCAAAACGCCTTTCATTGTCGTGACCAATAAAATCGATAAAATCCAAGGGTGGAAATCCACAAAAGGGGCTTCTTTTTTATCCACTTATAAAAACCAAACACCTGAAGTTCAAGGAATGTTTGAACAAAAATTCTATAATATTATCGGCTATCTTTACGAACAGGGATTCAGTGCCGATCGCTATGATCGTGTCACGGATTTCCAAAAATCATTAGGGGTTGTTCCCATCAGCGGCATGACCGGCGAAGGCATTCCCGACGTTTTGATGATTCTGCTCGGTTTGGCGCAGCGCTTTTTGGATTCCTCTCTTCAATACAATATTGACGGGCCCGGCGTCGGCACGGTTTTAGAAGTCAAAGAAGAAAAGGGTCTTGGAACGACGGTGGATGTCATTTTGTACGACGGGACGCTTCAAAAAGGAGATACGATTGTTATCGGCTGTCTGGGAGAGCCGATTGTCACAAAAATCCGCGCGCTTTTAAAACCCCGAGAATTGAGTGAAATCCGTTACGAAAGCAAATTCCAAACCATTCCGGAAGTCAAAGCGGCGTCCGGTGTGAAAATTTCCGCGCCCGATATCGGCAACGCCTTGGCGGGCGCGGCTTTGGTTCAAGCGACGCCCGAGACGCTGGAGGAAGTGATTGAGCGTGTCAAAGCGGAAATTGATAATGTTCAAATTCAAACGGATACCGAAGGTTTAATGATTAAAGCGGATACGCTCGGTTCATTGGAAGCGATGGTTCATGAATTTAAGAAAGCCGACATTCAAATTCAAAAAGCGGAAGTCGGCGACATCACAAAAAGAGATGTTATGGAAGCGTCGACCATCAACGATCCGATTCATTCCGTGATTTTAGGGTTTAATGTGAAAATCAATCCGGACGCACAGGATTTGTTGGATGAGACGCCGGCGGTTAAAGTTTTTAAAAACGATGTGATTTACCGCATTTTAGACGATTATCAGGATTTCGTCAAAGAACAAGACGAAGAGCTTGAAAAATTGCGTTCCGACACTTTGATTAAACCCGGTCAATTCAAACTTCTTCCGGGATGCGTTTTTAGGCAAAGCAAACCCGCGGTGGTCGGTGTTCGAATTTTGGGCGGCGTTGTTAAAAACAATTCCGACGTCATGCTCCCGGACGGAACCGTTGTCGGAACCGTGAAGGGGTTAGAGCTCAACGGTAAAAAAATCCCCAAAGCCACCGTCGGAATGGAAGTGGCAATGGCCATTGACGGCGTGACAATCGGTCGCCAAGTCAAAGAAGAAGACATCCTTTACGTTCACATTCCCGAAAGCGATTCCAAAGTTTTGGAATTTGAAATTTTTGACACGTTAAAGGCGGATGAAAAAGAAACGCTTGAGAAATATTTGGCGATTCGCCGAAAAGACAAACCGTTTTGGGGAAAATAATTTTCCTCAATTATTTGCCGAAGAATTTTCCTTTTCTGAAAAATTCTTGCATGACAATGGTCGATGAATATTTTTCGGAATGAAATATCTCTTCAATTCTGAAGTTCTTTTTCGATTCTGTTCCTTTTTTTCTTTTCATTCATTTTTTCCACCCTTAAAAATCTTTAATGCATTTTGTTATATTTTATTATTTTTTATATCTGCTTGCATCTTTTAAAATTTAAATAAAAAAGTCGGCTGCTCCTTCTGCAAAAGCACGCGCGCCAAATCAAAAAAACGAAATTCTGTTTTAAAAATTAAAATGAAAACCGACATTTCTTTTTTATTGATTGTATTTTTAAAAAATTGTGTAAACGGCCGGCTGCTCGGACCGCAAAAATAAGCAGACCGGTTTTGTCGATAAAAATGTAAAAGCAAATCAAAACGTAAATTGCAAACACAAACCGCAACGCAAACCGCCGCACAAACCGCCGCACAAACCGCAACATACATTGCAAACGAAAACCGCCACGCAAACCGCAACATACGTTGCAAACGTAAACTGTAAACGCGAACCGTAAATGAAAATTCAAATAAAAAACCAAATTCGACAAGCTCCAGCAAATAGAAGCTGCGCCAAACCGCGAAAACGTTATTTCATTTTTTAAAAAATAATAGGAGAAAAAAACAGACGGTGATTTTTTATTTTATTATTCTTGGGTCCATCCGCAAATTCCGATTTTTTGATCGCTTCGCTCACAGAAAAATCGAAAATTAGCGGTCGTATTTGGGATTTTCAAAAATTTCTGAATAATGTATTATTTGATTGAATGCAAAAAATAAAAAAGAAAAAAATGAAAAGATGAACGTAAACTGTAAACAAAAATTGCAAACACAAATAAAAACGCAAACTAAAATACAAACCAAAAACGTAAACCAAAACGCAAACCGCCAATTCAATTTTGAGTTATACAAAACGGATGCGGCAAAACCGTGGACTTAAGACGTGCTTTCCATAAAATCAATCTTCGTTTTTCAAAAATTAATTGAAAAACAGATCTGTATTTTTTGTTTTCCTTTGTGTTATTCTTGTTTTGTTTTTTCAAACAACATCGATATATTTAAATAACTGAGCATATTTATACAACAATGTTGTTTTTAAAACAAAGGAGTTCGAAAATGTCTATCCCTTACAGAATTTATTTAGACGAAGATCAAATCCCGAAACAATGGTACAATCTTCGCGCCGATATGAAAGAGCAACATGATCCTCATTTGAATCCGGCCACAAATCAGCCGGTGACGTTGGAGGATTTAAAACATGTCTTTTGCGATGAATTGGCGGAGCAAGAGCTGGATTCAAAAACGCGGTTCTTTGATATTCCCGAACCGGTTTTGGAATATTATAAAATGTTTCGTCCGTCACCGCTGATTCGCGCTTATAATTTGGAAAAAGCTCTCGGGACGCCGGCCAAAATTTATTACAAGTTCGAAGGCAACAACACGTCCGGAAGCCATAAGTTAAATTCGGCCGCGGCTCAAGTTTATTATGCGAAAAAACAAGGACTGACGAATTTGACAACCGAAACGGGCGCCGGGCAATGGGGAACGGCTCTTTCGATGGCGTGCGCTTATTTTGATGTGGATTTGACGGTTTATATGGTTCGCGGCAGTTTTGATCAAAAACCGTATCGTAAAGCCGTCATTGAAACGTTTGGCGCAAAAATTATTCCCAGCCCGAGTGAAACAACCGATGTCGGCAGAGCCATCTTAAAAGAACATCCGAATACGACCGGAAGTCTCGGCTGCGCTATTTCTGAGGCGGTTGAAACGGCCGGAAAAACGCCGAATTGCAGATACGTTCTCGGCTCGGTTTTAAATCAAGTGCTCTTGCATCAGAGCATTATCGGGGAAGAATCTAAAATCGCGATGGATTCGATTGACGAGTATCCGGATATTGTCATCGGCTGCGCCGGCGGCGGCTCCAATCTCGGCGGTTTAATCAGCGCTTACATGCGCGACGCGCTGACCGGATCAAGTGACACGCGTTTTGTCGCCGTTGAGCCGGCATCCTGTCCGAGTTTGACGCGCGGAATCTTTTCTTATGACTTCTGTGATACCGGCAGAATCACGCCGCTTGCGAAAATGTACACGCTCGGCAGCCAATTTATTCCGTCCGCGGATCATGCCGGAGGTCTCAGATATCACGGCATGTCTCCGATTTTATCAAAATTGTATCATGATCAATATATCGAAGCTGTTTCCGTTGAGCAATCCAAAGTTTTTGAAGCCGCGGTTTTGTTTTCAAAATACGAATCCATCTTGCCGGCCCCCGAGTCCGCGCACGCGATTCGAACGGCGATTGACGAGGCAATGGCGTGTAAGAAAACGGGAATCTCAAAAACCATTCTTTTCGGGTTGACCGGTACGGGATATTTCGATATGCAGGCGTATTCGAGTTATTTGGCGGGAACGATGACGGATTACATCCCCGATGACGCGGAATTAAAAGAAGGATTTAAATCGGTGCCCGAGATTTAATTTTTGAGCGATTATCGGATTTTTCCGGTAATCTTTCTTTTTCACTCAAAATCCTTAAATACAAAGGGCCTCTTTTTTGGATTCCTCTCAAATCAAAGGATTTGCGGGGCAAAACGGATTCATTTTTCTGAAATAAAATTCGTTCAATGAGAATGTTTATATATCATACATCTCTTTGTTGTATCTCTTGCAAAGCAGGCTTAAGTTTTAAGCAACAAGCTGCTTTTAAGAACAATTAACATTCATCTACTAATAATGAAGTCGGGAGTTTTTTCCCTGACTGATATGTGACCTGATGTTTCGGTAAACTTCGGCGGTGATTTTCAAAATTTTACCTTGCTTTGCAAGGTGAAAAAATTGTAAAT
>JAVESN010000078.1:0-8171 GCA_034006575.1 Methanimicrococcus sp. | reverse complement strand
TCACGCAAAGGAGGTCGCCGGGTTTGGCGTTTTTGCGCAAAATCAATTCTTTGTTGTTTGAAAGACCGACGACCGTTCCGGTAACCGTCAATTCTTCGCAATATTCCGTGTCGCCGCCGATGACTTCGGCCCCGAAAAATGAAACGCAGTCTTGAATTCCTTTTGCAAGAAATTCGGCCTCTTTTAAGGTCGTTTCCCTCGGAAATCCGACGGAAAATAAAAACGCAATCGGAATTGATCCCATGGCCGCCAAATCACTCAAATTAACGGCCGCCGCCATCCATCCTTTTTGCCAAAAAGTCATTCCGTTTGGAAAATCGGAAGATTCGCGAACCGTGTCCGTGCTGAATGTCAAGGATTCAAGTGATAAATCCTTACAAAAAGAATCCAATCGAAGAACTGCGCAGTCATCAAATTCTGAGCCCGATAAAAGAGATTTGTTTTCAAAATGAAAGATACGCGCAAAAACCGAAATAAAATCTTTTTCAGTCGGAAAAACGGATTTGGCAGAGGAATCCGATGGGCCGGATGAGTCCCTCGATTCTGAAAATGAATCCGACGGTGATGAAAAATTTTTGTTCATTCAAATATATCCTAAAATTATTTCAAAAAGGAAAGCCGATTCGCAAACGAAATCAATATAACAAAATCAATCTCGCACCTGATATTTAAATTTGATGAATATAAGCTGACAAGATTCAAATGAAAGAGTCATCTCGAACAAAAAATACATATACGGAAAAATTACGGATAAAAATTTCCGGGGAACGAGGGGTTTCATTCGTTTGAATTGAGAGCGTATTTTTCATTCGAGATCAAATTGTAAAAAGAGAAGATATAATAAATCACTTCCTTAAGCTTCAATTGCAATTGAAGTTAATCATTTTTAAAAAGAAGGGAGAGAGGCGTTTTTTTCAATTTAAATCTCATTTAAAACGAAGCCGCGAAATAAAAAACAAAACGAAAAAAAACGAAATGGCACATACGGCAAAAGAGACGCGCCCGTCTGTGAAATCATTCGGCAATTTTTCAAAAACATATCCATTGAAAAAGAGAGATTTTAAAAAATAAAAAATAAAAACGCAGGGCAAATGAAAACTAAAAAAAAACGCGCCAAACAGAGAAAAGGAATCTGTTTTTAAAATGGAGTGAAAAACAGGTCGGTTTTTTGATGTTTGAAATAGTAGTTTTCAATCCGATTGAAAAAAACATGTAAACAAAATGAAATCAAAAAAGGACAAAGAAAAACAGCAAAATATTATGAAAAAGAATGAGATGAACAAGATTCAACTTGTTCAAAATCATTGGAATGAAATTACAACGGAACTTCAAAGTCTGTTAATTCGTAATTGAAGGGGGTGCCGTTGTGTTTGCAAAGTTCTCTGGCCAAAAGCCAGTAAACGAGTGAAAGCGCTTTTCTTCCTTTATTGTTTGTCGGGATAACAAGGTCGACATTTTTTGTCAAGTTGTTGGAGTCGGCAAGCGCGATTACGGGGACATTGATGTCAAAGGCTTCTTTAATCACCTGAGCGTCGCCGGCAGGGTCGGTAACGACAATGATTTCAGGTTCAAAGTAATTGTCCATCTTCGGGTTGGTCAGCATGCCTGGGATAAAACGGCCGAGCGCAAAACGGCAGCCCGTTGCTTTTGCGAACATTTTGGCCGGGAATTGACCGTATTGTCTGGAAGAGACAACCAAAATGCGGGAAATGTCATATTTTGCGAGTAATTCGGATGCGGCAATGATTCTATCATCGGTTGACTGAATGTCTAAAACGTAAAGACCGTCGGTTCTGACACGGTAAACAAAGCGCATCATGTCTTTTGTTTTTTGTTGCGTGCCGATATGAACGCCGGCCGCTAAATATTCGTCAATGGAGACGAGGTAATTTTGTTCGTTGCTTTGCTCGTTGTCTGCGGCCATTGCGGAGTCCGCGGATTGAATTTCTTGGTTTTCCATGGATATCACCTGTTTTATTGAAAATAAAAATTGTTTTCCTTAAATTAATAAATGATTTGAATGTTTCGAATTTTTTAAAATTTACCTTTTGGCGGTATTATTTACCTTTTAACGGTAATCGGAACGACCCCTCTCTCAAACTCTTCAAGAGCGATATAAAGCGGGTCCACTCCCGATTTTTCATAATCTTGAATTAAGACGGGAGCCCCCATCGAAATTTGAAGCGCGCGGGCGCCGACAATTCTGGCTCTTTCAAACCGCGTATATTCTTGTACTTGGAGTTTCATACCCTTCACCCGGGAACAATACCCGTTACTGTATTTGATAAATTATGAAAAAACGAGCCGGAATCTCAAAAAGACTCCGCCGTTTTTTCAACAATTCATTGATGTCTTGTTTTTACTGGTACGGCGCAATCATGTCAACCAATTCGATATGACTCAAAAGCATTCGTCTGCAGCAATAGCGCGTAAATCCCAGATCGTCTAAAACCTGGCCGATATCTTCGCCTGCCTCAACGCGCGCTTTGAATTCTTCATATCCGGAAGCAACGACTTTACCGCATGAAAAACAACGGACCGGTATCATTTTATCACTTTATCTGTAAGATTTCTGATATCTCGCTCGCGCGCCCGGACCGCCGAAGTATTTCGGTTCTTTTTGTCTGGAATCGCTGACAAGCAAGTTTCTGTCAAATTCGGCAAATGCGTCGCGGACAGCGGTGTCATTGGTAAATTCAACGATACCTTTGGCAATGGCTGTGCGGGCGGCGTTTGCCTGGCCGACAAAACCGCCGCCGGAAACGGTGACGATGATGTCGAGTTTTGAAATAATCTCTTCTCCGGCGATGTTGACGGGCTCGGATACTTTTTGGTTCACGAGCCAGTTGCCGTAAATCGGAAGCGGGACTTTGTTAATTCGGACAATGCCGGTTCCGCTTTTGACGGTTGCTCTGGCAACAGCTGTTTTGTGTTTGCCGGAAGTGTTGATAATTTTTTCTGCCATTTTAATCACTCCACCTTAGCGCCGAGATTTTTGCCGATTTCGCCGAGCTTGACATATTTCGGAGAGCTGAGGCGTGTCATAGAAGCGGCTTCAATCGTTTCGGCCTTTGCGTTTTTCAATTCTGCGGGAACGCCGACATACACTTTTAAGTGAGCCATCGCGTCGCGTCCGCGCTGTCTTTTGTACGGAAGCATGCCGCGAACCGTTCTCTTCAATATTCTTTCCGGCCTTTTCGGGAAATAAGGACCGTATTCGGGTCTTCCTCTTTCCAAAGAATGGCGATAATCCGCGAAAATCGCGTATCTTTCTCCGGAAACAACTGCGTTTTCGGCATTGATAATATCAATTCTTTCACCGGCAAGGAGGCGTTTTGCGACAATACTTGCCAGACGACCCATAATTAATCCGTTTGCGTCAATAACTGTCATGTTTTTGCACCTCACTGGAATATTCTGATGCCTGAACCTTTCGGGTTCTCGTCAATGATTTCTTCGATACGGACACATGTGCCGCCGGCGGCGGTGATTTTGTCAAACGCTCCGACGCTGAAATTTAATGCCGCAACGGTGACCGGAAACGTAATATCGCCGGCGCCGAGAACTTTTCCCGGAACCAAAAGAACGTCGTTTTCGTTCGCGTGTCTGTTGATTTGACTCAAATTGACATCGGCGTAGTTTCGGGACGGGTTTTCCAATTTCTTGGCAATGGCCGCCCAAATCGGTGCGTCGTTTTCTATACTGGCGCTTTTCAGCGTTAAAATCAGGTTAATCATTCTCGGATTGGTCTTTCGAGAGAGTTTTACAAGTGTTTTCTTACCCATTATTTTCCTCCGCAAGATTTTTTGAAATAAAATCCTACTCACGCAGTTGGCTTAAAAATTAAAAAGCGATTTTGCGTTCGAAAATAAAGTACCCTGAAATAAATATCAAAAAAGATATCTTCAAAAATCAGATATACGCTATTTTCCTATTAGGTAAACCCCCAAAACAGCGTGATATCATATAAAGCTTTCTCAAAATTAAAGACCGCCGAAAATCCAAACTTCGGCGGCGGTTGAGGTTCGGACTCAAACGAGCGTCCAGTCCAAAAACAATATGAAAAAGGTTACAAAAGCGGCCGAGACGCCGACGATTACAAAGAATACGGCGATATTTACGTTTCGGTTCTTTTCAATCCAATCCAATATTCCGGTTTTTGTTCGGATGTGTTTTCCGGTTTTAATCAATACGGCGTCAATGACTTCGTCAATGAAAAGGCCGCCGCCGACATTAATCACGGTGGATACGACCAAAGGCGGAATGATTACGGTGATAAATTCGAGCAATCCTTTATCAAGCGCCGCGTCCACCAAATCTCCGAGAATCATGTCCACCAAACAAACGCCGATAAAGAACATCAGCGCCATAAAAGCGGTTCTTGCCGTGAATATATTATTCAAGGTCGGCGGCGCGAACGTGATTTTTAATTTTCTCTCATGCGCCATGTCGCGGACCTGCGTTGACGTCACATCGAAAAACAAATCGATGACGCTTGTTAAAAACAAAACGAACGCGCTGACGGTCGCTCCGGCAACGGCCGCGGCGGGGACGATATACTCTAAAACGACTTCTTCCGTTGAAAGATTCTCTTCTTTGAGTTGATTGAGTTTATTGTGAGGGTTCGTTTGAGAAAAGTTTTTTTTCGACAGCGACCATCCTTTTCGAGAATCCTTTTCCGACGCGGTGTCTTTTTCAAAATCCGTTGTCCGGTCAGACGATTGGTCGGAAGTTTGATTGGAAGATTGGTCAGAAGTTTGATTGGAAGACGGGTCGGTGGTTTGGTCGGAAAGCGGATCGTTTGTCTGATCGGACGTCGGGTCGAGAGTCGGGTCGGCGGTTTGGTTGGGAATCCAATTGTTTTTTGAATGGCTCTGGGGGCGGGACGTATTTTCCGGACTTGCGGCGTATTTTGTCAGCGGATGGGAATCAATAAAATCTTCCGTTTCGGTTTCTAAGAGGATGTAAGGGGTGTCGGAATATCCGTTATCGTTTGAAGGGAGAGAATCGGAATATCCGTTTCCGGCCGGGGTCGTCCAATAATTTCCGGCAACGCGGGGACCGCCGGTCAATCCGTAGCCTTCTCTCGGCGTCACGTTTAAGAAGAATCCCGAAATTGTTTCCGCCGCCCGAATATAATTCTCGGTATCTGCGGAAAATTTGTTGTTGTAAATATATTTATCCTCAAAGCCGAAGGACACGTCAAATTTCAAAAGGTCTTTTGTGTTTGAAATTTGATTTTCGTACATATAAAACCCGCCGGAGCCGCTCGCTTGGTTAAAATGAACGCTTCCGTTTGTCACGGTGTTGTTGATAATTTGGATATCCCGGATGTTCACATTTTCAAAATAAAGAGAATCGGATTCCGGCTCTGAATTTGAGAACGCCGAGTCGGAAATTGAAATAAGAGAGGCGTCGACGTTTGAGAGATTTATTTTTCCGTCCGTTTGCGTGACGTTTGAAATAAGGACGCGGCCGCGCTCCGAGTCTCCGAAAAACTGAAGGAGCGTGATGTTGCCGTTTATTTTTGAATCCGTGATTGAAATGTTTGAGGCGGCGGATGAAGAGGGGGGTGAAAAGGTGCTGACGTTTTCAAAGTGCAAGTCGCCCGATACGTTTAAATTTGAAAGAGAGAGATTATAAATTTCCTTGTAGTTGCCGTCAAATCTTATTTGGCCGCTCGGAATGTCAAATCCGTTTTGTTTCAAGGTGAGCGTTTCGATATCCTCTTTGATGTTCACGTTTAAAAATCGGGAAAAACTTGTTAAAGCATTATTTGAGCCTTTGACTTCTATAAAGACGTTCGTTTTTTTTGCGTCATCTATTTCAATCTCAAAAACGGCGCCGCCTGTCGGATTATCGGGGAGAAATGCGTATTTAATCGTATCCGACGGTTCTTTGTTTTTAAAAGTGCCCGCGATTTCTTCAATGTCGGTATATTCGACTCCCGCGCTTCCTTTTATGATTCCCGAATCGTTGTGCATGTTCGGGTCTAAAAGAATTGTATACGTGTTGTTGTCGGAATCGTAATGGACGGCTTTATCGGCAAAAGCCGTTCCCGTCGTCAGAATTAATATTAAAACTAAAATTAAAATACCAAATAATACCCCGATAAACCTTTTTTTGTCCGTCATAAATTCCCCTGCCGTTAAACTTCAAACCCATTTAATCAAAAATAAAAACAAAAGTTAAAGCAAATCATTTAAAATTCATTTGGAATTGCTTTTTAAGATTAAAAATGTTTATGCTTGGGGGCGGAATAAGTGGATTTAA
This sequence comes from Methanimicrococcus sp., assembly GCA_034006575.1. Taxonomy (GTDB): domain Archaea; phylum Halobacteriota; class Methanosarcinia; order Methanosarcinales; family Methanosarcinaceae; genus Methanimicrococcus. Next base: position 1,898 of record JAVESN010000078.1, on the reverse strand, counting down.
GGAATAAGTGGGTTTAAATATGTCTATTTAGTAATAATGCGGAAAACGGGGGCATTTTTGAAACATGGCTTTTTGGGAAAATTTATTGAATCTTGTGAATTACACCGATTCTTCTTTTTTAATCGGGATTTTCTTTATTCTCAGCGGTATCGTTTTGTTTTTTTGGATTCGCAGCATGCGTAAAAAACTGATTCAAAAGGCCGCGAAAACCGATACGAAATGGGATGACATTCTCATCCGGGCGGTCGGAAAACCGTTGATGGTCGCAGCGCTTGCGATTCCGGCTTATTACGGGGTCATGCGATATATTTTAACGCCTGAGGGGACGAGCACGCTTTCCGAAACGAATTTGGACGAAGTGCTTTATGTGGTGTTGTTGGCTTGGTTTTTGTCCGCGCTGGTTCAAAACATCATGGAGTTTTACGGGAGAAAACATATTCATGGGAATCGAAATGATATGCGGATTCGCTTTTTGGGTCTTTTGGATTTATTGGCGGTTTATATCATTTGGCTTTTTGCGTTTTTGGCGATTCTTTATATTTATCAAATCGATTTAACGCCGGTAATTGCGGGTTTGGGTATCGCCGGTATCGCTGTCGCCTTGGCCGCTCAGGATATGCTCGGGAATTTGTTCGGCAGCGCCATGATTTATGCCGACCGTCCGTTTAAAGTCGGGGACCGTATCAAAATCGATCAATATGTCGGCGACATTTTAGACATCGGCCTTCGAAGCACAAAAATCAAAACGCTGGACAATGAGTTGATGGCGATTCCCAATTCTATCGTCTCAAAAAGCGTGATTACGAATTACGCGCTTCCCGACATTAAGATTAAAGTGCGCTTGCCGTTTTACGTCAGTCCGAATTCGGATATCGTCAAGGTAAAAAAGATTTTGTTTGAAGTCGGAACCCAGGCCGCCAACAATTTTGATTTTATTTTAAACGAGCCGGTTCCGGAAGTTTTTCTTTTGGAAATCGAAGAATATCGTTTAAAATTAATGGTTACGTTTTGGTCGAATCGTTTTGATCGAAAATGGGAATCCAGAGATTACATCAATTGTGAAGTTCTCCGCAGATTCCGCGAAGAAAACATCGAATTCCCGGTCCCGCAACGCAAAATCTATCTCCGAAACAAAATATTGCCGGGCGTCGCGATTGGAAGCGGCACTTACGGCAGTTTTTCCGATTCGGATTCCGACCCGGATTATGATTACGACGAACACGACGGGATGAATGAGTAAAAAAACGGAAAAATTTGAAAAAGCGACGGCTGATGTTTTTCAACCTTCTTATTTTTTTTTAAGTAAAAATAAATTTATTTTTTATTTTTCCTTAAATCCTTTTTTGAGCCAAGCGTTTTTCAATCTCTCGGATTTTGTATTTCATAAAACCCCTCATTTTTCACAAACAGATTTCATCAAACGATTCCGCAATTCTTTTCCGCCGGCCGTCAGGTTCTCTTTTTTTTCCAAAACATAAACCTTCCAAAGCCGCTCAAATCGGCTTCAAGGAATTGAACGGTTTCTTTTAAATCCGTTATCTCCATTTTTTTGATTTATCATCGTATTCCTTTTGAAAATAGGACAGGGCATCAGCGGAAAAACTGTATCAGGCTGTATTTGAGGAACTATATTGAAAATCCCAAATACGACCGCTAATTTTCGATTTTTTTTGTGAGCAAAGCGAACAAAAAATAATCGGAAATTTGCGGATTCACATCCTAAATATCAAATAAAAAATCACTTTTTTCGTTAGCGTTCAATAAAATCGGTAATTTGCGGATTCACATCCTAAATATCAAATAAAAAATCACTTTTTTCGTTAGCGTTCAATAAAATCGGTAATTTGCGGATTCACACCCTAATATCAAAAAAATAACGGTTTGTTTTTTTATTTCGT
>JAVESN010000077.1:0-8236 GCA_034006575.1 Methanimicrococcus sp. | reverse complement strand
TTTACATTGAATATTGATTTTGAAAAACGATTTCATCTAAACTTTTTCGATTTTTTGTTCCCGGATTTTCTTCATCGGGATACCCGATTGCAAGAACGGCGGTCAATTCAAACTCTTCCGGCGCGTTTAATATTTTTGAAACGGATTCTTTGTTTTTTAAGATTTCACCCAACCAAACCGCGCCGATTCCCAAAGAATGCGCCGAAAGCAAAATGTTTTGAATCGAAGCGCCGACGGCCATTAAATCTTTTTCACGATGATAAGAAGATGCGGTGTCTAAAAAAACCGCAATTAAAAGCGGCGCCAACGAAACGATATCGGAATAATGCGTCAATTCGGAAATATCGCGTTTGATTTTCGAATCGTCCATGAGAATAAACCGCCACGGCTGATTATTCAAACCCGACGGCGCGAATCGGGCGCAATCAAGCATCGTTGAAATATTTTCTTTTGAAATCGCTTCTTGAGAATATTTCCGAACGCTTCTTCGAGAACGAATGGTTTGTATGACTTCATTTGACTTCAAAAAATTCCTCCTTATGAAAAGAATAGATTTAAGAATACTATAAATAGTTTTGAGGAAAAAGAAGTTTAATACGTAAAAAATTAAAATTAAAAACTAAAATTAAAAAGTAAAAGTAAAAATAAAAAACGAATAAGTAAATGAAAAAAAGTTAAAAGTTAAAACGATATAAAAGAGAAACAAACGGATTAAGAATAAAAGGTCGGAGAAGAAATAAAATGACACAAAACTACTGTTCAAATTGCGGCGAGCCGCTTAAAGAATTCGCCATTGTCTGTTCGAGTTGCGGCACCCCGATAAAACAACAAGAAACTCAAACGAAAAACGATCAATGCCGAGAAGAAACCGAAACATCAAAGACCGAAAGAATAAACGCGGAAATGATTTATGACAAAAATACGACCGGGCAACGTAAAAGTCCGTTTTTCGCATTGATTTTATCATTTTTCATGACCGGATTGGGACAAATATATAACGGGCGCTTTTGGAAAGGAATCGGTTTTTTAATTGCCGTCCCCCTCGGATTTCTCTTCTTAATAATTCCGGGAGTTGCCATTTGGGTTTGGTGTTTATATGATGCGTATACGGACGCCGAAAAAGTGAATAGAGGAGAAATGCCGTACAAAGAACCGAGCGTCTGGGATATCATTTTCTTTTTACTGGTCCCCTTCATCATCGTCTTTGGTTTAATACTCTTGATGGTCTTGTATTTCATAGCGATTCCCTCAACGATTATAATGGGTTAATAACAAAAATAAAATAAATAAAGGGATAGCGAAATGACATATTGTTCAAATTGCGGGAAAGCAACGGATAAAACGGATAAGTATTGCCCGTATTGCGGGATAAAAAATTCCGAAAAGAAAAGCTTCACGGAAAATTTAAACGAGGAAATTAAAAAATTCACCGCCGATAAAGAGCCGTTTATCGCGGCGGTTCTTTCCATCTTTTTTCCGGGATTGGGTCAAATCTACAACGGAGAGTTTAAAAAAGGATTTTTCATTCAACTCTCATACATCCTTTCATTGATTTTATCCGCTGTTTTTTTAATTGCGTATCTGCTGCCGATTGCAATAATAATTATCAGCGTTTATGACGCGCATACAAAAGCCGAAAAAATGAAACAAAAGACGGAACCGTCAAAAAATCCGACCTTAAAAGAAGTGATTTTATTTTTACTCGCGCCGATATTTTTAATCGGGGGATTGATAATACTTGCGATAGTTATCACACTCCTCGCCGTCATTTTGACCGTTTTTGCAGCGATAATCGCGATTCTCTTTTCGATAATATAAAATAAAAACGCTGCCCTTTTCTCAAAAGATATTTGAAAAATCCGTAAACAAAAAACGAAATATAAAGATTTTTCAAATATGAATGTTTTTTTCTGCCGCCGCGTCAAAAAAAAACAAAAAGCATAAAGCAAATAAAAAAACAAAAAAAACAAAAAAAACAAAACAAAAACAAAAAAAAACAACAAAAAAAGAAAATAAAAAAAGAAAAAGACCGAAAAAATCAGTCTTCGTCAATGCCTTTGTTGAGCCACGGAATTTTGGAGCGGATTTCTTTTCCGACGATTTCAATCTCAAGCTCTTTTTCGCGACGCTCCATAGCTTTTAATGTCGGGTGGTTGACCAAGCCTTCCAAAATGAATTCTTTGGCGAATTCTCCGTTTTGAATGCGCTCAAGCGCTTCATACATGGCGTCTTCGGATTCCGCGTTAATCACGCGCGGGCCGACGGTCATTCCGCCGTATTCGGCCGTGTTTGAAACGGAGTGCCACATGCGCTCAAGACCGCCTTCGTGAATCAGATCAACGATTAATTTGACTTCGTGAACGGTTTCAAAGTAAGCCATTTCGGGCTGGTAGCCGGCTTCAACCAAAATATCAAAAGCCGATTTCATCAAACTGGCCACACCGCCGCACAAATCGACTTGTTCGCCGAACAAATCCGTTTCGGTTTCTTCACGGAACGTGGTTTCATAAACGCCGGCGCGCGTACAGCCGACTCCTTTTGCAAAAGCGAGACCGATTTTTAAAGCGTTTCCGCTTTTGTTTTGATAAACGGCAACCAAACCGGGAACACCGATACCTTCTGAAAATGTTCTTCTGACGATATGGCCGGGGCTTTTGGGCGCGACCATGAAAACATCCAAATCTTCGCGCGGAACGATTTGATTGTAGTGAATGTTAAAGCCGTGAGAGAACGAAAGCGCCGCGCCCTGTTTTAAATTCGGCTCGACGTCGTTGTAATAAATTTTAGCCTGCGCTTCATCGGGCGCCAAAATGTGAACGATGTCGGCGGCCTTAACGGCTTCGGAAACGTCCATCACTTTCATGCCGTCGGACTCGGCTTTTTGCCGGCTGCGGCCGCCCTTTCTCAAACCGACAACGACGTCCAAGCCGGAATCTTTCAAATTCAAAGCTTGAGCGTGTCCCTGGCTGCCATAACCGATAACGGCGATTGTTTTGCCTTTCAAAACATTCAAATCCGCGTCTTTGTCATAATACATTTGTGCCATAATTTAACTCCTGAAGATTCATTACGAAATTTAAGACATAATAAAAATAAATAAAATAAATGAAAATAAAAACAAACGAGAAATGAAATCAAAGAATAAAAAATATCGGTTTCATTTATCGTTAATAAACGTTTGAATTGTATTTTATTTGGAAATATCTTTTTGTCCTCTCAAAAGGCCGATTTTTCCGGTTCTTGCCAGTTCTTTGATGCCGAAAGGCCGAAGAAGCTTTTCAAAAGCGGAAATTTTCTCGTCCCCACCGGTGATTTCAATCATCATGGAGCCGGAGCCGACATCAACGACTTTGGCGCGGAAAATTTCAACGATGTGCAAAATCTCGGCGCGCGTCTCGGGCGTTGCCGCCACTTTGATTAAAACCAATTCACGGTCGACGTATTCCTCTTTGCTCAAATCCACCACTTTGATGACTTCAATCAACTTATAAAGCTGTTTAATCACCTGTTCGATAACGGCGTCATCCCCGTTGACGACAATCGTCATGCGAGAAACGGCGGAATCTTCCGTCATGCCGACGGCCAAACTGTCGATGTTGTACCCGCGGCGCGCAAAAAGAGCCGCAACGCGCGTCAAAACACCGGAGTGATTCTCAACCAAAATGGAAAGCGTGTGGGATTGCATGTTTGCCATTTAAATTCCTCCGTACTTTCTTTCATCCACCAATTCATTGATGGACGCTCCCGCCGGAACCATCGGGAACACGTTTTCATTCCGGTCGGTTAAAACATCAATAACGCTCGGTCGCCCGGATTGAATCGCGGTTTGAATCGCCTCTTTTAATTCGGATTTTTTCTCCACGCGAATTCCAAGAGCGCCGTAAGCTTCCGCCAATTTGACAAAGTCGACGCTGTCCATGATATTGGTGTGCGAATAGTGGCAATCATAGAACAATTCCTGCCATTGGCGAACCATTCCCAAATAACCGTTGTTGAGAATCACGGAAACGACGGGGATATCATTTGTCACAAGCGTTGCCAATTCTTGAGAATTCATTTGAAACGAACCGTCTCCGGCAACGTCAAAAACAACTTGGTCGGGGCAGCCGACTTTTGCGCCCATCGCCGCCGGCAAACCGTACCCCATTGTGCCGAGGCCGCCGGAAGTTAAGAATTTGCGCGGCTCTTTGAATTTGAAATACTGAGCCGCCCACATTTGATGCTGTCCGACTTCCGTTGCCACAATCGCGTCCGGCGCCACTTCGCAAAGCGTTTCAATGACGAATTGAGGCTTAATGGTCGAGCCGTCGTCTTTGTAAGCGAGCGGATACTCTTTTTTCCATTGATTCACACGGCTCAGCCATTCGGTCGTTTTTCCGGAAACGATGACATCGGACACCGACTTAACCAGATCTTTTAAAACGCATCGCGCGTCTCCCACAATGGGCAAATCCGCGGGGATGTTTTTAGAAATTTCAGCGGGATCGATATCGATGTGAATTTTTTTGGCGCCGGAAGCAAACGACGAAAGTTTGCCGGTCACCCGGTCGTCAAATCGCGCGCCGACGGCGATTAATAAATCCGAATCCTGGATGCTGAAATTGGCGTATTTTGTGCCATGCATGCCGGGCATTCCGATAAATAACGGATGGTCCATCGGAAAAGCGCCCATTCCCATCAGCGTGGTCGTCACGGGCGCCTGAATCAATTCCGCCAATTTGTACAACTCGGATGCCGCGTTGGAAGAGATAATCCCGCCGCCCGCGTAAATCACGGGACGTTTGGCATTTGCAATCATTGTCGCCGCTTTTTTAATCTGCTGGACGTTTCCTTTTGTCGTTGGTTTATAGCTTCTCAATTCCACGCTTTTGGGATAAGAGAATTTAAATTCGTTCATGGTCGCGTCTTTTGTCAAATCGAGAAGAACCGGACCGAGACGACCGGTGGAGGCGATGTAAAACGCTTCTTTGATGCATTTGGGAACATCTTCGGCGCGCTGGACGAGATAATTGTGTTTTGTAATCGGAAGCGTTATTCCCGTGATATTGGCCTCTTGAAACGCGTCGTTTCCGATTAAAGAGCTGGCCACCTGACCGGTAAAAGCGACAATCGGAATAGAATCCATATGCGCCGTCGCAATCCCGGTGACCAAATTCGTGGCGCCCGGCCCGGATGTTGCGAGACAGACGCCTGTTTTACCTGTCGCGCGAGCATAACCGTCAGCCGCGTGTGCCGCCGCTTGTTCATGGCGAACAAGAATATGGCGTATGTCACAGTCATAAATCGCATCGTAAATGTGAAGTAAAGCACCGCCCGGATATCCGAATATGGTGTCAACGCCTTCCATTTTGAGAGATTCGATGAACGCTTTTGCGCCATTCATTTGCTCCGCAGAATTTTTTGTCATTAAAACAGCATCTCCTTTAATTTCAGCCGACATCGGCTTAAATAGACTCTTCGAGTCGTTCAAATCGAACGAGAATATAAATCATAATTTTTAGTGAGGTTTGTAGTGAATTTATAATTCATTTTGAATGAATTTTTAATGAGTTTTTTAATGAGTTATTATAAACATAATTTTATCGTTTGAAAAACGGTCTTTGTTTTGAAAGGAATATTAAGGCATGATATTTAACGATTGTTTTAAAAAACATTAAAGGGTTGTTTTAAAAAACATTTGAGGATGGTTTCATAAAAAACGTTTAAGATTTATATTTAAAACGTTTAAATTTATTTTAAAAACGTTTGAAATAGTTTTAAAAACGTTTGAGACTGTTTTAAAAAAGAAATGGATTCAAGAGACTTATGAAAATCCCTCAAAACCATTCAAGTCGATTTAAAATGATAAAAATCAAAGAAAATCGATTTTAAAAGGATTAAAAAATCCATTTTAAAAATCAATTTTAAAACAATCCGATTAAATCAAACCAATCGATTCATGCCGTTAATAACCGCTTCAACCGACGCTTCGATAATGTCGGTTCGGGCCCCGCGAGCGGTAATTGTTTGACCGTCCTTTGACATTTTGACCGTGACTTCCACCAAAGCATCCGTTCCGCCGGTAATCGAATCGACATGATATTCTTCTAAAACAATATCCCCCACGGATGAAACCGCGCGTTGGATGGATCGAATGGCGGCATCGACCGGACCGTTTCCGGTATCGACGCAAATTTCTTCTTTGCCGTTCACTTCCAAGATAACGGAAGCCATCGGAATGGAGGGCCTTCCCGAAACCGTTGAAAACGCTTTGAGTTTAACGGTCGGATTGCTGTGCATATCCAACACGGATTCGGCAATCGTTTGTAAATCCGCGTCCGTCACATGAACGCCTAAATCGCCCATTTCTTTGACACGTTTAAAGATTTCCTCTTTTTGCGCCGCGTTCGCTTCCAAATGAAGGTCTTTTAAAGCCAGTTCAATCGAACTCGCGCCGGCGTGTTTTCCAAGAACGACGCGGCGTGTTCTTCCGACGAATTCGGGAGAAATCGGCTCGTAAGAAGCCGTGTTTTTAACGAGGTCGTGGACGTGAATTCCGGCTTCATGCGTAAATGAATTTCCGCCGACCAAAGCTTTATTCGGCGCGACCGTCAAATTTGTCAAACGGCTGACCAATCGAGACACTTTGTATAAGTTTTGAGTTTGAATTCCGGTGTCAACGCCGTACAGATGTTCCAATTGAACGACCACTTCTTCCAGTGACGCGTTCCCGCTTCGCTCACCGATTCCGTTGATGGTCACGTGCCCTTCGGAAGCGCCGCCTCGAAAAGCGGCAACCGTATTGGCCGTTGCCAAGCCGAAATCGTTGTGGCAGTGAATGCTGACCGGAGCTCCGGCGGAGAAAGCCAATTCGGAAAAAATGTTAAACGTTTTTTCGGGCGTTAACATGCCGACCGTATCGCAAAAGCAAAGCCTGTCTGCGCCGTGTGAAACGCCGGAAGCGTAAAGTTCGCGGAGGAATTTAAAATCCGCGCGAGACGCGTCTTCCGCACTGAATTCAACAATCAATCCGTGAGATTTGGCGTATTCCGCAACGGCGCCGGCCATTTGCAAAACATCTTCTCGGTCGGACAGAATTGTGATATCCTTATTCAACTTTGTTTGAATATGCAAATTCGAGGACGGAACCACCAAATGGACCGAATCGACATTGCATTCCAGTGCCAAGTCAATATCGGAAGTGCGCATTCGGCAATAGCTGGAAATTTCGGCATTCAATCCGAGGTCTGCGACCGCTCTAATGGCGTCGCGCTCTCCTTTGGACGTGACCGCCGAACCGGCTTCAATAATATGAACGCCCAGCTCGTCTAACGCCGTTGCAATTTTTATTTTGTCATCTGTCGAAAGCGCAACGCCCGGAGTTTGTTCTCCGTCACGAAGCGTTGTATCAAGGAAACGCAGGTTTTCGAATAATATAATCCCCTCTTTTATAATAGATGTGCCGCGATAAAAGTCAAAACAATGAAAGAGACCTTATCCACGAGCAGAAAGAAAACCACGTATATATTATATAAGTTTTTGCATGTATATCATCATTTATCATGACAGAATTGAATTAAAAATGAAAAATATATTTGAAAAAAAATGATATGTTTAAATAATTTTAAATGGATTTTGAAAAAATATGTTTTCTAAAACGGTAACTCCCGGATTTGGGGAAGTGGACGGCCTCGGCCATATTAACAATACGGTCCTCGCCCGTTGGTTTGAACTTGCCCGAAATCCTATTTTTCGAATTTTTGAACCGAATTTAAATCTCTCCCACGACGTTTGGCCCTTGATTATGGCGCACACCGAATTTGATTTCGTCGGCGAATTGTTCTACGAATTCGATGTCGAGCTTCGGACATACATTGAAAAAGTCGGCACGAAATCATTTACGGTTTATCATGAAGCGTGGCAAGAGGGCCGCCTTTGCGTTTACGGAAGGGCCGTTGTCGTCCATTACGATTTTAAAGCCCGCGTCACAACGCCGATTCCGGAAGATAAAAAGGAAAAGCTGGCGGAGCACATGGTTCCGAAAGGCTTGGCGAAAGGTTTGAAAGATTGAAAAAAGGAAATTGTTTTTCGATTAAACTTTAAAAAAATAAAATCGTGATTAATGGCAAACAAATGAAAAACGGATAATGAGCAAACGAGAGCCAAATGAAAAACGGATAATGAGCAAACGAGAGCCAAATGAAAAACGGATAATGAGCAAACGAGAGCCAAATGAAAAACGGATAATGAGCAAACG
>JAVESN010000105.1:0-4857 GCA_034006575.1 Methanimicrococcus sp. | reverse complement strand
CCGCGGAAAAACTGTGTCGGGCTGTATTTGAAGGATCTTGAAAAAATACGTCTTCATTTTTTTTCGGGTTTTCCTCGTCACCTTTTGAAAAACGGACGGGGCAACCGCGGAAAAACTGTGTCGGGCTGTATTTGAAGGAATTTCTTGAAAAAATACGTCTTCATTTTTTTCCGTGATTAGGCATATCTTCCGGATTGTCGAAAATAAAAAATATTTTTATTTTTTTTTTGCTTCTTTGTATTCTATAACGGCCGCAAATATAAGAATAAGAAGAGAGAGCCCCAACCCAAAGGAATACAGATTAAAAACAAACGGCGGAAAATCAATGCCGTTTATGATTTCAAGAAACGTTCCGAGAAATACAAATATCCCGACAAGAATCGTTAAAACAACAAATATTTTTGCGATTTTTGAGAAAAGACGAAGCGTCTTTAAATTTTTTTCATTCATAAAACCAAATCCTTTTAAAATAAGACCCGATAAAAGAAAAGAGAGAAATATATATAAAAATGCTTGTATTTAAAAGATATAGAAAAATAAATAAAATGAAAATATCAAAAAAAGAGATATATAAATAACAAGAGGAAACATAAATAGAAGACGTAAGAGAAGATGTAAGAGAAAAAATAACAGAAAGCGTAAGAGAAAAAATAATAGAAACGCAAAATAAAAGAGTTGTAAAAACAGTTGATTCAAAAATGACAGGGACACAAAAATTAGAAATTGAGTATAAATTCGGGATTCAAGACGCGGAAACGTTTGAGAAGCTGGCGCATTTGACAAACGCGGGAGAGTATTCTTTGTCGGAGAAATCTCATCCGCTGTTTACGGATATTTTTTATGACACGCCGGATTTGCTTTTGTATTCGTTGGGAATTTATTTAAGGAAACGTTTGGAAGAAGGAAAGAGCGAAGCGGTTTGGACATTGAAAAAAACGGAAACGGAGGCCGAACACTCTGTGGAAGGCGGACATCGCCGATTTGAAATCATACAAACGTTGCCGATGGATTCGACGGTGGAGGACATCACCGATTCGAATTTAAAAAAGATTCTTTTAAAAATAAACGCCGAATGGATTCCGATTTTGACGATGACGCAAGACCGGATTTTTAAAACGGTTTATAAGAAGGGTGTTTCGCCATCCGAACCTCTGTCCGATTCCCTATCCGATTTTGAAAATCCCGAGAATCGGCTGGCGGATTTTTCCGTGGATTTGGTGGGTTTAAAATTTTTCGAACAAAATCACACATTTACAGAGCTTGAAATCGAATTGGCGAACGGAACGGAAGAGGAATTAAATGATTTTATGGACGTTTTAAAAGATTTGCCGGAATTCAAAGACAAGATTTCACCGAATCGGTTTTCAAAATTGGACCGCGGTTTGATCTTTTATTTCAATCGGGATAAAATAGAAGGGCAGGTGATTTCCGGATTTGAGAAGAAATCTTATTTTACGGATTTGGATGATTTCAAAGAGCAAGAAAACGAATCGGACGATTTAAAAAAAGCGGAGGCTTACGATTCGTCGGATTCGGGCTTTTTGCTTCCCCGCGAAAAAGCCGCGCTCCTTCAGATTTGCGGAAAAACTTATGATGCCGACCCGATGGATTATTTCGGAGAAACGGGTTTTATTTTCCGTTATGAAAGAGAAAAAAAAGAGGAAACAAAAAAAGAAACGGATACAGAAAAGGAAACGGAAAAGGGAGAAGAAAAGGGAAGGGAAACAGAAAATCAAAACAGTTTGAACGGAATTGAAAGAGAAGAATCTTTTGATGAGCAAGCGTCCGTTTTGCTTGCGCTTGACAGCGGCATGTCTTTGAGCTTCGCGGCACAGACGTTTCAAATCGGCGAGGAGAGAATCGAAGCGATTCGAAAGTCTTTTGATGAAAAACGAATCGGTTTGTTTCCGTTTGTGTTTGAAATGAAAGAAAATGAAGCGTACTATCATCAAAAACACGAGGATTTCGAAAAGATATGGACACCGGAAGAATTGGCTTTGTATTACGGTTTAAATCCGGAAAAAACGGAAGATGTTGTTCAAGTTGCGGAAGAAATGTTTGACTCCGTCAAAAATGTGAATCGATTTTCGGAGAGAGAAAAAAAGATTCTTAAAGCGGCGATACTTCTTGAGAAAGCCGGGGAAGGAATAACGCAGGAGCGCGGAATAAATATTGCGGCGGACATTGTTTTAACGCACCCGATAAAAGATTTGAACGTGGACGACATTCAAACATTGGCTTTGATTTTCATATTAAAAGAAATAAAAAACCCGACTTTTGAAAAAATAAAAAGGGCAATTCAAAAAGCCGGGTTTTTCGTACCGCCGTCGGCTCAAAAAAACGCCGTCGTCTTAACGGAAATATTCAAAAAAGCAGGAGCGTACGTCGCGAAATACAAAACGAGTGAAGCGGAGAAAGACGAAAAGAAAACGGAAAAAGACGAGAAGAAACAGAATGTTCAAATTGAAGCGTCGGATATGATGCCGGTCGCCGCCGAGAAAATATTTTTAGAACAGCTTTGGGAAGTTGAAAAAGCGGAGCCGGGCGTATTTTCCGAGAGGGATATTGAGGATGTTCACGATATGCGTGTCGCACTTCGGAGAATGAGGTCGGCCATTATTGTTTTTGAAGATTATTTGGATGAGAATTGGGTTTTAAAAACCGAATTCGGGCTTAAGAAAACGCTTTCAAGTCTCGGCGAGATGAGGGATTTGGATGTGATTTTAGAAAAAACCGATTCTTGGAGAAAAGAAAAAGAGATTCCAAAAGAGGACATGATCGTTTTTTATGAAAGAGTTGCCGCCGACAGAAAAAACGCGCATTTGGTTGCGGTGAAATATTTGGAGTCTGAAGAATACGTTTCGTTTAAAAATGAATTAAAAAAGACATTGGAAGACAATGTTTATCTCGGCGTTTCAAATATCAACCGGAAGGGAGATGTTTTGCCGATAAGAATTCATGACGTGCTGCCAAAAATATTGCACCAAAAAGCGGCGGATGTGACGGCTTATCATGAATGGATGAACGGGCCGTATATTTTGACGGATAAACTCCATCGTTTAAGAATCGCGGCTAAAAATTTCAGATACACGCTGGACTTTTTTAAAAGTTGTTTGGGAGACGCTTCCGCGCAATTGATTAAAGAGTTCAAAGAGGTTCAAGATATTTTAGGGGATTTCCATGACGCGGTGGTCGCGATTTTTGAAATCGAAGTGTATGTGAAAAAGATAGAAGACCTCCGGCCGGAAAAAGAAGAGGAGAGCCAAAAAGCGGAAATGTCAATCCGCTTGCTCAATGAGTATAAAAAATATCGAGAGCAAGAAATGGAAGATCTTCTTTTCGTCTTCCATGACAAATGGGAAAAAATGGACAGGCGATTTTTTAATGAGAAAATTTCAAAGATAATTGAAGAGGCCGATTTTTAAACGATATAAGATATAAAAGGAAAGGAAGGAGAGAGAAAATGAATCATAAAAAAGGAACGAATCAAAAATTGAAGGGAAAAATAAGCGCGGAGAAAAAGAAGTTGAAAACCGGCGGAAAAGAAAACGGTATAAAGAACGGCGTCGGGGTCAGATTTTCAAAAGAGATTCAAAGAAAAATAAGCGCCGAGAAAAATCCTCAAGAAATTATGGAAAAAGCGTTGAAAGAATATTATTCCGACACCCGCCTGCGCAATGAAAACGCCTTTCAAAAAGAAATCGACAACAACATCATTGAAATCCAAAGGCGCCATATTTCGGATTTAAAAGAACAGTTGTCGGCGTCCAACAAAAATTACGAAGAGCTCATGAAAACGTATCAAGCGTATATGTTTCAAGTTCAGCCATTGATTGAAAAAGCGCGGCTTTTAGAAAAAGAAGAAATCAAAGTTTTAAAAGAACAAAAGGAAAAAGAAGAAAAAGCTCAAAAAGAAACGAGTTCAAAACAAGCGGCCGAGCAAACAGAAGAACAAACATCGGCAAAAACAGAAACACAAACTGCGGCGCAAACGGCAGCACAAACGGCAGCGCAAACGGCAGCACAAACGGCAGCACAAACGGCAGCACAAACGGCAGCACAAACGGCAGCACAAACGGCAGCGCAAACGGCAGCGCAAACGGCAGCGCAAACGGCAGCGCAAACGGCAGAACAGCAGGCGGCAACACAGACCGCGCCGCCTTCGGCGACATCGAACGCTCCTTTAAATGAAGAAAAAAAGAAGAAGTGGTACGAATTTTGGAAATAAATCAAATGAAAAATAAGCGGCGATTTTAATTTATTTAAGAAAACGAATTAAAAACAAAAGTTATTGCCGCTTGTAAAAAAACGCCGCTCTATACAGCGAAAATATTTAATCAATTTCCAAAAACAGATAAAACCGGACAGTGATTTTTATTCAATTTTAAAAGACAATCCGCAAATTGAAAACAGAGGGTAAACCGTTGGCGATTTTTAGTAAACTTTGAAAGACAATCCGCAAATTGAAAACTGAGAGTCAACAATTGATGATTTTTATTGAACCGCTGGGGTCAATCCGCAAATTTCCGATTTTATTTGCTCGCAACGCTTACAAAAAAATCGAAAATGAACGGCCGTATTTGGGATTTTCAAAGACATCTAAAAAATGAAATTTGAAATTAAATAAATAAAAGAAAAGAAACAAAACAAAAAGAAATAAAAGAAAAGAAACAAAACAAAAAGAAATAAAAGAAAAGAAACAAAACAAAAAGAAATAAAAGAAAAGAAACAAAACAAAACGAAATAAAACAAAACGAAATAAAACAAAACGAAATAAAACAAAACGAAATAAAACAAAACGAAATAAAACAAAACGAAATAAAACAAAACGAAATAAAACAAAACGAAATAAAACAA
>JAVESN010000021.1:0-21211 GCA_034006575.1 Methanimicrococcus sp. | reverse complement strand
AAAACAAAACGAAATAAAACAAAACGAAATAAAACAAAACGAAATAAAACAAAACGAAATAAAACAAAACGAAATAAAACAAAACGAAATAAAACAAAACGAAATAAAACAAAACGAAATAAAACAAAACGAAATAAAACAAAACGAAATAAAAAACAAAACGAAATAAAACAAAACGAAATAAACAAAACGAAATAAAAAACAAAACGAAATAAAACAAAACGAAATAAAAAATAAAACGAAATAAAAAATAAAACGAAATAAAAAACAAAAAAACATAAATTGAAACAAATTTTTATTTCAATTCAAAAATCAATCCCATTTCTTTTGGTTTTTTGTCATCCAGATTTGAGAATCGAGAGCTTCGTCGGTTTGGGGGCGGGAAACTTTTTCAAAGGTTCCGTCGGGAAAGCCGAGTCGGAGTTTGACGTTGTCTTTGAGGTGCGTGTCTAAAATGTTGTCTTTGATTTTTCGAAGATAATCGGTGTTAACCGGGAATAAGACTTCGACGCGGCGGTCTAAATTCCGCGGCATTAAATCCGCGCTTCCCAAATACAATTCTTCGGCGCCGTTGTTGTAAAAGTAGTAAGCGCGCGTGTGCTCTAAGAAACGGCCGACGATGGAGGTGACGCGGATGTTTTCACTGTAGACCGGCATTTGCGGGCGAATGCAACAAATACCGCGGACTTGAAGGTCGATTTTAACGCCCTCCATTGACGCTTTGTATAATTCAAGAATACATTCGGGGTCCACCAGAGAATTGAGTTTAAAAAGGATGTAGCCGTTTTCGTATTTTTGATGATTTTCAACTTCCCGGCGGATTTTAAAAATCAAATCTTTTTTCATGGACTTGGGCGCAACCAAGAGTTTCCTGTAATTGATTTTTCGAGAATATCCAGTCAAAGAATTGAACAAATCCACCACGTCTTG
Source organism: Methanimicrococcus sp. (assembly GCA_034006575.1). Taxonomy (GTDB): domain Archaea; phylum Halobacteriota; class Methanosarcinia; order Methanosarcinales; family Methanosarcinaceae; genus Methanimicrococcus. Next base: position 20,281 of record JAVESN010000021.1, on the reverse strand, counting down.
ACCGATATCCTGATCCGCCGTAAAATATTCAAAATCCGTGTAAATCCGGGCGGTTGTGGCGTTGTAATTGCCGGTGCTCATATGAACGTAAGGAACGAGCTCGTCTTTTTCCCGCCGCAACACCATGCAAAGCTTGGCGTGCGTTTTTAAATCCGGAACGCCGTAAACCACATGAATGTTGGAGTGTTCCAACTCTTTGGCTTTTGCGACATTGTTTTCTTCATCAAATCGCGCTTTTAATTCGATTAAAACGATGACTTGTTTACCGTTATCGGCCGCGTCTTTCAGATATTGGATAATGCGCGATTTTTTATCCACGCGATAAAGCGTGATTTTAATTGAAATCACATCAGGATCAACAGACGCTTCACGAACAAAATCAATAACGCTTTCAAAACTGTCGTAGGGGCGGTAAATCAAAACATCTTTCTTTTTGATTTTATCAAAAATACTCATCGTTTTTGTCGTTTTCAAATAATTTTTTTTCACCGGCGTAAACGGCTTGTATTTCAAATCCGGCCGCTTGATGTCGCAAAGTTCGGAAACGGACACCAACCCGACGGGAGACGCCAGTGCTTCGACCTGTGTGGATCTCAATTTTAAATTTTCCATGAGAATTTTTAAAACGTAATCCGACATGCCGCCGTTAATCTCCATTCGAAGCGGGCTTCCGAAATATTTGGCGCCGGATTTTTTTTCAATGGATTTCATTAGATTAAAATCTCCGTCGTCATCCAAACCCAAATCGCCGTCACGCGTGATTCTAAAAGCGTGCGCTTCTTGAATGACTTGCCCCGGAAAAACCATGTCCAAATGATTGATGATGACATCGTCCACCCAAACGAAATTAAATTTGCCCGATTTGCCGGCGGCCATATTGTCTTCCGTTTTTCCGGATTTTAAATCTTCTTTGGAAGGCACCTGAATCAAACGTTTGATATTTGACGGAATTTTGATTCGGACAAAAATTCGCCCGTAAGCGGCGTCTGATAATATGACGGCCAGATTGACGCTTAAATTTGTAATATACGGAAAAGGATGGCTGGAATCATATGCCAGCGGCGTCAGTTGCGGGAATATATTTTTTTTGAAATACTTATGAAGATATTCAACTTGGAAGACTTCCAATTCGGAATAATCTAAAACAAAAACGTTTTGCTTTTTTAACAACGGCCTTAAGATGTTGTCCCAACAGCTTTCCATATTTTCAAGCAAAACCGGAAGTTTGGCATAGATTTTTTGCATCTCGGAATAAACATTGGTGCCGCCGACCCCGGCCATTGTATCTTCCAAAATGCATTTGTTGACCGCGGGAATTCGAACCATATAAAATTCATCTAAGTTGCTTGCAAAAATAGAGAGAAAACGAACGCGCTCTAAAAGCGGGTTTTGCTCGTCCAGCGCCTCTTCCATCACTCTGTGATTGAAATAAAGCCAACTGAAATCCCTGTCGATGTAAAGATCGGGATTTGAAGATGAAACCAAATCTCCGAGTAACGGGAGCGGAGCAGCGTTTAAAGTTGTTTCATCCTTATTTGAATCCAAAGTCATATTCAAAACCATTTTTAACAAATAAAAATCAAAGATATCTTAAGATATCCAATAAAACATACATATCACTTCCGATAAATTTCAGAAAGACACTATTTAAAATTCGTTCTCCCCCTATTTATAGAATTTCAATATAGTTAATATAGAAAATATATAAAATTGAAAATGAATAAAAACAGGAGTAAATAAAATGAAAGAAACCGCCCCGTTAAAAACAGAAGGAAAACCGGCGCGTTTGAATCGGCGGCATTTTTTGAATTAAAATAACAAAAGCGATCGGAAGAAATAAAAAGAAAAAAAGCAGCAAATACGACAAAAAAAAAGAAACAACAAAAAAGAAAAACGATAAAGGAGGACAGGCTTTGAAAAAAAGTGGTAAAAGGAACGACGATAGAAAATAAAAATGAAAATACAAAAAAAGAAGGAGACAAAAAAGAAGGAGACAAAAAAGAAGGATACAAAAAAGAAAGATACAAAAAAGAAGGGTGATTAAAAAGGGTGAAATGATTAAAAAAAGATTTGAGGGATTAAAAAAAAGGATTTGAAAAAGAAAAGTTTAAAGTTCGCTTTTCTTTTTCAGGGGACCGATTTTTTAAAGCCGGAATGAAAAGAAATGAATATTAGGGCTCATTCCGGAATTTTCAATTTTAAATCATTAACGCATCAATATTTGGAGCGCTGAAGAGCCATAAGGTCTTCCATGGTAAGCTTTCCGCCGTCTTTGAATTTGTCAAAGATGTCCTGAGCGTCTTTTTCTTGTTCTTCTTTTTCGACTCTGGATTTCGCGTCTTTATCTTTCTTCTTGGATTTACCGCTTTCTTTATCGATATCGCGGACTTCTTTTTGAGCTTCGATGAAAATTTTGTGCTGCTCGTCCGCCGCTTCTTGGGCGCGAATAAAGCTTTTGTGCGCGACATCGGAATCGGCGCGGACTTTATCGGCTTCTTTGAAAGTGGCAATCATTTGCTCGTGGAATTCCTGGGCCTGAGCCGCATAAACCGCCAATTGGGCGTGATATTCGGAAGCTTCGTCGCGAATAACTTGCGCTTCATCCAAAACAAGTTTTAAATCGCTGTTTTCTTCAAGCTGTTTCTTCTTTTCGGAATATTCAAGTTCGAGCTCTTTGATTTTTGTCACAAGCTCTTTTTCCTTTTTCGGGTTCATCACGGAAGTTTGCTGTTTGAATTCAAGCTCGTCAATTTGTTTGCGGATTTCTTTAATCGACGGGCCTTCCAAGCCGCCTTCTTTACGAAGTTCGTCCGCTTTTGCAAAAAGATCGTTGGCTTTTGCGTTGGTTTCATCGCGCAAGGTTTTGTATTTGCTGACATTGACATTCACGTCGTCGCGCTTTACTTTCAAGTCTTGGGCGACTGTGATCAATTCTTTCGTCTTGTTGTTTAACTCGTTTCTTTCAGCCGCGAATTTGCTGGCTTCGGCATTTAACTGATTTCTCTTTTCTTTTGCCTCTTCAGAAATATCTTTCAATTCTGCTTTTCGTATTTGCAGTTCATTCGTCATATTTTGGTCCCCCTTCCCGAAAATTCCGGGTCGGTTACTATACGTTAAACCGAAAAAAAAGAATCGGTTTAAATAAAATGAATCGGAAATAAATTCCCGATTTATAAATTGGAACAGATGGAGTCTATTAAAAAATTATAATCAGATGGGAATTAAAATTATAATCAAATTAATAACTGTGTACGGATTAATATTTGCATTTAAATAAATAACTTGTGTATTTAAATTAACATTTTTATTTAGAGAATTGTGATCTGTTTTAATTTATTGTTTGTTATGTGATGGAATTCCCTTAGATTTAAAAAACCATCGCGGATTTTAAAATCGGGATGACCAAACGCAAATCCTTTTCCGAAACGACCGCGTTTGCGTGTTCTTGAACGATCGGTTTTGCATTAAACGCCACGGAAAAGCCGGCCTTTTCAAATAAGCAAATGTCATTTGCCCCGTCGCCGACAACAAAACATTCTTCAAACGGAATGCCGGTTTTTTCAACCAGTTCGGATAAGACCGTTTCCTTCGCATTTGTCACTCTGACCGGACCGACGGCGTCTCCCGTTAAAATGCCGTCTTGGACAAGCAATTCGTTGGAATAAGAATAATCTAAATTCAATTGTTCTTTAACACGATCGGCCGCAAGATTAAAGCCGCCGGTAATCATTGCGGTTTTCCCGCCGATTCCATGAATATAATGGATTAATTCAACGGCTCCCGGCATCAATTGAAGTTTATCCGCTTCTTCTTGCGCTTTTTGGGCGGACAGCCCTTTGAGCGCGCTGACGCGCATTTGGAAAGATTTTGTGTAATCCATTTCCCCGCTCATCGCCGCGTCCGTAATTCTTGAAACTTCATTTTCAACGCCCGCCGCTTTTGCGAGCGTATCAATGACTTCTCCGTCAATCAATGTGCTGTCCATGTCAAAGACAAATAAACGAAAAGTATGATTTTCTGATTTTTTATTGATATGAGAAAAGTTCACAGAATTCTGACCTGCCTGCTTATGAGTGATGCGCCATTACGGTCAAAAATTGCTTGCGGAAACACGTGACCGAAATCAGATAGTGTGCCGCCGCTTTTTGAAACTGTTGCAAAAAACGAAATATCGGACACATTCAATCGCAATGATTTGGTTGAATGACAGACATCCCTCTTATACTTTGTGGATAAATTCGAAGGAATTGAAAAAAAGAGAACAAATCTAAACCCGATTCAAAAAAGAATAAAACACATTTGATACAAAAGTATAATATCATAAAATACGAATGAATGAAAGATGATTGGGAAATTGGTCACATTTGAAGGGATTGACGGTTCGGGAAAAAGCACGATGCTCTCTCGACTGCAATTGCGAGACGCGAAAAAACAATTGTTTTTAAGGGAAACGGTTTTTACGCGCGAGCCTACAAGGGAAACGCTGACGGGAAACGCCGTTTACGCCGCAATCGAGCAATCCGTAGACCCGATGGCGGAACTGTTTTTATTTATGGCGGATCACGCCGCTCATCTCGGTCAAACGGTTCGTCCGGCAATCTGCGCCGGAAAACTTGTGATTTCGGACCGCTACTCCGACAGCCGCTGTGCTTACCAAGGCGCGACTCTCAAAGAAACAATCCCAAACGCCTTTGATTTCGTTCGAAAAATTCACGAGCCGTGGACGATTAAACCGGACTTGACTTTTTTCTTTGACATAACTCCGGAAATCTCCTGCAAACGCTGCCAAGACCGCGGCGCGCAAACCAAATTCGAGCGCGTTGATTTTTTGAATGAAGTTCGAAACAATTTTAAACGATTGGCAAACGAAGAACCGAATCGGTTTGTCACATTGGACGCCGAAAAACCGCCGGAAGAAAATGAAGAAATCATTTTAAAACATTTGGAAGAGCTTTTGAAACAGGGGTAAATCAAAAAATAAAATCTAAAAAAGAAAAAAAATGCGGACAAAACTGAAAATAAAAATAAGATGCGGCATCAACAAAAATCATGCCGCGCCAAACAGTGAAAACCGCCGCTCTTTTTTTAATTTAAAATAAAAAAGGTGCGTTTTGTTGATTGCATTTGAAAAGATTTTGCAAAAAAAACTGGTCGAAAAGGAAACATTTGATTTCAGGCACACGTTCGCGAAAGCGTTCGGACGTGTTCAAAAAATGCAGATGCAACACCAAACTCAAAACGCAGCAGCAAACGGCAAATTAAAACGCAGCAGTAAATGCAAACTAAAAACAGATGTAAGCGGCAACTAAAACGCAGCAGCAACTGAAAAATAAGAATGGAAATGCAGCAGCAACAAAAACAGAAATCGATTCTTTTTTTGATATTTATGGTGTCAATCCGCAAATTTCCGATTATTTTTTGCTCACTCCGCTCACAAAAAAAATCGAAAATTAGCGGTCGTATTTGGAATTTTCAGGGATATCAAAAAATAAAATTTGAAATCAGGAAAAATGAAATAAAACAGGCGACTGTAAATTCGAAAAAATCAAGCTGCGCCAAACAGCGAAAACAATGCTCCATTTTTTAAGATAAAATGAAATGCTGTCGGCAGTTTTGTTGAATTATTTTTGAAAACATATTGAAAACGGTCGGCTGTAATGGAAACATTTGATTTCAGACACACGTTCTCGAAAGCGTTCGGACGTATTAAAAAGATGCGGATGCAAGCAATAAATAAAACGCAACAGCAAACTGAAAATTAAAAATGCCAACCAATCTGCAAAATTAAAACGCCGACCAAATTTGAAAACTAAAATAAAAACAGCGGCAGCGATTTTTGCAAAAATAACGCCGCGCCAAACAGTGAAACTGCCCGGCAAATTTTAAAAAATTAAAATGGAAAAAACAACCGTAATTTTTTTGATATTTTTTATTTTTTTTATTTCCATGCGCTAACGAAAAAACAGATTTTTTAATTTGACATTAAATCGAAAATGAATGGTCGGAAGAGGATTTTCAAACATCCTTGAATACAGCCTGAAACATTTTTTCCGCGGATGCCCTGTCCTATTTTCAAAAGGAAATCGATGAAAAATCGAAAAAAGTGATAAAATGATGCACTTCGCGATTGAAGACAGGAATGAAAATTTTCCCATCGACTTGCAAAGGGCTTTCTCATCATATTTTTTTCGGCTTTTGAAAGCGTATTGCAGCCGGCAATTAAAAAGCCGCCTCGTCCGCTCAGAAAATAAACGGACGGGAAGCAAAAATCCGGCAATAAAAACAGTACAAAATGCCGTAAAATAATCCGGGAGGCTTATTCTTCTTCGGAATTCTCGCCGAGTTTATCCAATTCATTTTCATCCGCGAATTTGATTAAGGTTTCTCCCAAAATACGCGTGTGTTTCGGGCTGAGGTTAAAGCGGGATCTTTTTTTGCCGGCGCGCTCTTTTGAAATTTCAACGTACTCCTTGTCAAAACGCTCGCTTCGCTCCAAAGAAATGGCCATGTACCAACCGCCGCCCATTTTAATTTCCGCGTAAGCCGTCGGCGTCTCGTCGTCCATATCCGCGACGACAACTTCCATTTCATCTTTTTTTGCCATAAATTAAATCCTCCTTATGTAATAATTCGTATTCAAATAAAAAATATAAAACTGTATAAAAAGGTTCGTTTCCGTTTTAAGGATTTTTGAAATCCCACCCGTTTCTCTCGCGCACTTTTTGCAAATACGCGGGGTCATAAAGCGCATGAACATTCCGTTTCTTTGAAAAAACGGATTCTTTTCTCATTTTCTTCCAAGCCGATTTCATAGACGTTTCATGAATATTTCCGTATGAAAACGGAATGTACGGGTCCGGCTGCATTTCGCCTTCGGTTGTCACGTGAAGCCAGCGCCGGCCAGCGATTGCGCCAAACATTTCTCCTTCAAAAATCGTATTTGAAAAAAGGCGCGGCGTTCCGTCGGATTTTGAATTGACGGTTCGATAAAAATCATTTATTTTTTCCCGCCCGGCCTCCGTCATTCTGCAGGCGCCTTCTAAAGTCGGAACGGATTCCCAAATCGAAAATTCGTGAACTCCCAGTTCGCAAGCCAATTCCCACAACCCTTCGATGTCGTCGACTTTATTTTCATCCGCGTGCGTCGCCATCGTTACCAACAATCCGGCTTCCAATCCGCAGCGAATCGCGAAAATCGCTTTTTCATAAGCGCCCGGGATATTTCGTTTTTCATCATGGGTTTTCGGGTCGGTGGAATAAATGCTGACCAAAAGCGTTTGCAGGCCGGCTTCTTTTAACTGTTTCGCTTTTTCGAAATCAAAATCAAGACCCCATGTATAAGCCATGACGACCGCTTTTGATTTGTCGACATAGCGAATGTAATCGGCGATATTTGGGTTTAACAGCGGGTCGCCTTCCGTAAACGTAATAACGACCGCTCCCAAATCCAAAGCCTGGTCAATCGCGTTTTTTATCAAATCTCCGGACGGATCTTCGGAATTATAAGGATTTATAAGATCCACCGTTTGCGTTTGGTTTTTTCGGGCGTAATTTTCGGCGTTGGGATTAAATTTTCGCGTCGTCTCAATCGAAACGGTTTCCGGGATAAATTTTCCAAACGCCGTTTTGATTTCCGCGTCCACCAAACGATTAAAAACGGGACTCGGAATCGGCGGAAGCCAAGCCGACGGATAAACCGCGGAGTCGGTCACTTTCGCCGGCTTTTCAAAATCCAAATGCTTGTTGGCGACGGATAAAAACGGGCGGGCCAAAAATTGAAAAAGCCCGCCGGCCGAGAGAATGACTTTTCCGTTTTCTTTTAAAACCGCGTCGACAAAAAGGCCGGGCATTTTAAAAACGCGAACAGATTGCATCTCTTCCTCCAAAAAAATAAAAAAGAGCCGTTAAACGGCGTTTATTCAAATTACGCTTTTTCGGCGAACGCCAAATAGCCGGAAATTTTTTTGATTTTGACGCTTAACGTTTGCCCTTTGGCGGCGCCCGGAACGAAAATGGTAAACTTGTCGAATTTGGCGATTCCGTCTCCTTTTGAGCCGACCGCTTCAATATGAATTTCGTACGTGTTTCCTTCTTCAAGCGTTGCGATTGCTTTAACGGCCGTCGTTTGTCTTTTCTTGACCGGGCGGTGGGCACCGCAGGCGGCGCATTGCAAAATTAAAACGCGGTCGCGCTTTCCAAGAGTCGTATCCGGGCGGTTGCATTCGGAGCACATGACGTATTCGTCCACGTAATTTTGGATATTGGCATCCATTTGGTCTCTTGTGTACCGTCCCTGAAAAACGGCGCGCCCGCCTTCGAGTTTTCCGGCCGTTCCGAGTTCGCGCGTCAAGTATTTCATCACGTGATCCGGATCGCGGCGAAGAACCCCGACAATATGCGAGAAGTTTTCTAAAACCGTTGCCTTTCCTTCCGAAAAGAGTTTGGCTTCGGGAACGGAAAAACGCTCGTCCTCTATTTCTTCTTCCGGAAGCTGTTCAATCGCCCGATTTAAAAGTTTTTCATAATTATCCATATTTTTTCCCTCGTTTGTAAATATATATATGCCTCAAAAAAGTCCAAAGTATTATAAAAGGTTTTACAACAGCCGTTTAAAAACAATTTTGAAAGAAAGGAGGAAAAGACAATGAAAATAAAATGAAAATAAAAAGCGAAATTAAAAAGCTGATTTGAAAAAGCAGCTGCTCCTTTTTAAAAAATTTGAAAAACTTGGACCGATAACGCGCGCGGGCGAATGCCGCAAAAAACGGCAAATGAAAACGCTGACCAAACTGCAAACCAAAAACACGGACCAAGCGACAAATGAAAAACGAAAATAAATAAATGAGTAAAACAGAAAAATAAACAAAAAAAAGGAAATGAAAAATCCGAAAAATCGGATTTCAAATTAAACTTATAAAATCAACCTTACAAAACCAATTCGGCGCCTTGGTCAATAACGACTCTTGTCGGCGTCGGGAGTTTTTGTCCGGCGTTTTTAAGCGCTTTTTTTGCGATTAAGAAGTGTTCTTTTTCACAGGAAACGGTAAATATTTTTTGAAGCGGAACGACACGCGCCGCGGTTCCGACGTTTTTACCAAAAGCGCCTCTCATACCGCTTGAAACACGGTCTGCACCGGCGCCGGTGGCTTGTTTGTTTTCTCTGAGGACTTCGTGCGGGTAAACGCGCAATTTGATGTGGAAGTTTCCTCTGCCCGCGCCGTTGACCATGTGGCGGTTCGTCGTAATACGAGCGGCTTCAAGAGCGGTGTGCCTGATTGCGCATTTCTCTTCAACGATTAAAGACAATTTCACGGGGAAATCCTGACGGGTTAAGTTACCCATATCGTAGTGAATAATTTGAACACCCGGAACACCGCCCATGTATTTTCTTCTGGTAAAGGAGTGTTGTCTGATGTTTCTGTACATGCTTGCCGGCTTTCTAACCATAATAATTCTCCAATAAATAATAATTAAAATTGATAAACTTAAATTTAAGAAAGATGAACAATAAACGATCTCATAACCGATTGTCACTCATCCCAAAATCCGCGGATTGCATCATTGTTTTTTCAGCCAATCTAAAAAAACATCCTATGTATGATGGTTAGCCTCCGACGGCACGGATTTATAAACAGACCAAAAGCCCGATTTTGGTACCTTTAATATCTTCAGGGTTTATAAATTTTTTCTTTGGAAAAAAGAAAATGGGATTCCTTTTAAAATTTTGGTTTTTAAAAATGGGAGAAACATTTTTTTTGAAAAGGAGAGACCGTTTTGTTTCGTTTTTGAAAACGGGAGACGTTTTCGCTGTTTGGGCGCGGCGTTGTTTGGACGCGTTTTCGTTTGTGTTTTGGACCTGTTTTGAATTTCGGCATGAAGGGCATTGGATTTTTAAACGCGCCTGAATTTTGTTTGATTTTTGAAATTGAGGAGTGTTTTTGTTCGATTCTTTCGATTGTTTTGGGGGTTGCTCCAATAATATATTTGAGAAAGAATAACGCCGTGAGAAAATAAAGCCGTTTAAAAATTATATTTTATCTCGGGAAATTTTTCAAATGACAGAACAAAAACAAAGAGAAGATTTATTAAAGACGGAAAACTTTTGAAGTCTAAATTTTCAAACGATTAAAGGAAATTATAAAATAATAAATTAAAAAAATAAGAATAAAAACAAAGGGAAATAAAGGAATAAAGGGAATATTATGGATAAAATAAAACTTTACACCCTCAAAAAAGAATCCGTCAATTTAACGCCGCTTTTAAGCGTCGGAAAAAACGGGATGGCGGATTCCGTGATTGAGGAGCTTAAAAAACAATTGAAAATTAAAAAATTGGTCAAAGTCAGAGTTCATAAAAACTCCGGGGAATCGGAGGATATGAAACAAGCCGCAACCGAATTAAGCGAAAAGTGCGGCGCCGAAATCATCGACATACGCGGCCGAACCGTCACATTGTATCGAAAATAATGAAGAGCGGGTGGAAAAATGTTGGATGAAGAATATGAAGATATAACTTATTTTAATGAAAACGGATTTTTTGAAAAAAACTGCGGCAAATGCGGCAAAACCTATTGGACGCGCGACGCCGAGAGAGAAACGTGCGGCGATTCTCCGTGTGACCATTATTCGTTTATCGGAAAACCGATTTTTTCAAAACCGATGACGCTTGCCGAAATGCGCGAATATTTCCTCCGCTTTTTTGAAGAACGCGGACATACGAGAGTGGAGCATTATCCGGTTGTCGCGCGCTGGAGAGACGATATTTATTTAACAATCGCCTCCATCGCGAACTTCCAGCCGTTTGTCACGTCCGGCCAATCTTTGCCGCCGGCAAATCCGCTGACGATTTCACAGCCGTGCATTCGTTTAAATGATTTGGACTCCGTGGGGCGAACCGGCCGGCATTTGACCACGTTTGAAATGATGGCGCATCACGTTTTCAATAAAAAGGACAAAGAAATTTATTGGAAAGACAAAACGATTGCTTTATGCGACGAGCTTTTAACATCTCTTGGCGCCGACAGCAAACATGTGACATACATCAAAAGCCCGTGGGCCGGCGGCGGCAACGCGGGCGCTTCCGTTGAAGTCATGGTCGGCGGATTGGAATTGGCAACGCTCGTGTTTATGAATTTGAAAGAATCCAAAAACGGAACCATTGATGTCAAAGGAAAAATGTATGAAAAAATGGACAATTATATCGTGGATACCGGTTACGGTTTGGAGCGTTTTGTTTGGGCGTCTCAGGGAACGCCGACGATTTATGACTGCGTTTTTCCGTCCATCGTTAAAGATTTAACAAGTTTGGCCGGCATTGATCACAAACTCAACGACCCGAAATACGCGGAAATTTTTGCCAACAACGCGCGTTTTGCCGGAATCATGGATGTCAGCGGCAATTCGAATTTGGCCGAACTCCGATTGACCGTGGCAAAAAGCATCGGAATGGATGTCAGAGAGTTGTCAAGCATTATGGACCCGATGGAGAAAATATTCGCCATCGCCGACCATACCCGCTGTTTGACATTTATGTTGGGCGACGGCATTATTCCGTCCAACGTCAAAGCCGGATACTTAGCGCGCCTTGTCATTCGCCGAACGATTCGCATGCTTGCGGATTTGGGTATGAGCGACGTTTCTCTTTCAAAAATCGTTGAGCTTCATATTGCCAATATGCCGGAATATCCGGAGTATGAAGAGAGTTTCAAAGTGACGAAAGAGATTTTGGAACAAGAAGAAGAAAAATACCGCCAAACCATTAAACGCGGTCGGAAAATCATTCAAAAGGCGGCGGTCCGCTATCAGGAAAAAGGCGAAAAACTTCCGCTTGAAGAATTGATGGAAATATATGACAGCCACGGCATTCCGCCGGAAATTTCAAAGGAAGCGGCCAAAGAAGTCGGCGTTGAAGTCGAATTTCCGGACAATTTCTATTCTCTTGTGGCCGACATGCACAGCGAGGCCGATGAAAAAGAAGAATCCGCGTCGGAATTTAAATACATCGAAAAGTTGGGGCGGTTGCCGCCGACGAAGCGCTTTTATTATGACGAGCCGGAGAGAATGGAATTTGAAGCGGTCGTGTTGGACGCTTTTGACGAATATGTTGTTTTGGACAACACATATTTTTACCCCGAAGGCGGCGGACAGGAGGCCGATCACGGAATGTTAATGGCGGGAACATTTGTTTACGATGTCATTGACGTTCAAATGTATAACGGAGTTGTGGTTCACAAATTGGACCTTACGGAAAAAGATTTATTAATCAATCGCGGCGACATGGTTGTCGGCCAGGTGGATAAAAAACGCAGAATGGCGCATTCTCGTCACCATACGGCAACGCATATCGTCAACGACGCCGCGCGAAAGATTCTTGGAAACCACATTTGGCAAGCCGGCGCCCAGAAAACGGAAAATCGCGCCCGTCTTGACATTTCTCATTACAAACACATCACTCAAGAGGAATTGAACGAAATTGAAAGGATTGCCAATAAAATGGTCATGGAAAACAAAAAAGTCCATTTTGAGAGTTTGGAGAGAACGGATGCCGAACAAAAATACGGATTCGGTCTTTACCAAGGCGGCGTCCCCCCCGGAAAAACCCTTCGTATCGTCAAGGTCGGCTCCGACATTGAAGCTTGCGGCGGAACCCATTGTTTAAGCACGGGCGTAATCGGTCCGATTAAAATTTTGAAAACGGAACGCATTCAAGACGGGGTGGAGCGTTTGGAATACGCTGTCGGGGAAGCGGCCGTCAACGCGATTCAGGAGATGGAAAAGTTGCTTCGCGCGTCTTCTGAGGTTCTCAGCATTCAGCCGGAAATATTGCCGTCCACGGTTGAGAGATTCTTTGAGGAATGGAAAGAACTTCAAAAAGAGAACGAAAAATTAAAAGAAGAATTGGCCGGCGCGAGAACGATTAAAATGATGCAGGACGCCGAAAAAATCGGGGACTTCTCGGTGGTTGTCAGCGTGACAAAAGGAGACGGAATCGATTCGTTGAGGATGGCGGCCGTTGAGATTTTAAAGAACGACAACGCCGTTGCGATTCTTCTCAGCGAATTCGATGGGGTTAAAGCCGTTGCGGCGGCCGGTAAAAACGCGGTTTCAAAAGGCGTAAAAGCCGGGGACTTGGTCAGGCTCATGTCTCAAGCCGTCGGCGGCGGCGGCGGCGGCAGACCGGACTTGGCGATGGGCGGCGGCCCCGACTCAAAAAAGATAGAAAAAGCCAAAACGGAAGCGTTTGAAAAAGTGAAAGAAATTTTATCTTCTTAACTTTTTCATTTTAATTTTTGACAGAATATTATTTGGTTTTTGTTTTTATTTAAAATCTGATTGAAACAATTTGAATCGGATTTTTAAAATCGGGTCGAATTTATTGGACCCGTTTATTTTTTTATTTTTGAGGAAGAATTTCGGTTTTAAAAATGACGATTTCTAAAAAAAATGTCGGCGCGTGGGATTTGGAATACGCTCATTTAAAGTGGGGCGGCATTGCCGAGTGGACGTGGGCGGAGAATCATTTAAAGACCGGGGATTTGATTTTAGACGCCGGATCGGGGGAAGGCCGATATTTGAGGCACTTTTGTTTAAATTACAATTGCGTCGGCATTGATATTTCCAAAAACGCGCTTATCAGATCCATGGAAATAATAGACGAGCGAGCCGAAAAAGAATCAAATTCGAATTTAAAATTTACCGATTTAAATCCGTCCGATTCAAACATTCCCGATTCAAATACATCTGGTTCAAATACATCTGGTTCAAATACGTCCGGTTCAAACATTTCAAGCTTAAACGCTTCGGACTCTCCGATTTCAAAACCGGATCATATCGTTTCCAACGTTGCGGAATTGCCTTTTTCAGACGAGTCTTTTGACGGCGTTTTGTGTTTGGGCGTTTTGCAACATTTGTTTTAGGCGGATCGGGAAAAAGCGGCGGCTGAGTTTTATCGCGTTTTGAAAAAAGGCGGGCGCGTTTTTTTTGAGGCGTTCGGAGAATCGGACATGAGGTGTGTGGGAGAGCCCGCTTTTTTTGAGGGGAAAAAGGAGCCGCGGAGTTTTGAGAGGCAAAACGGAATCCTTTATCATTATTTTGAAGAAAGCGAACTCAAAGATTTGTTTGAAAAAAACGGATTTGAAACGCTGAACTTTCAATCGCTCAAAAAAGAAAAGCGATACGGCGGCGAAAATTACATTCGCCATCATTATCGCGCGGTTTTTAAAAAAAATTAAAAAATAAGAAAAATTAAAACGGGAACATATCGAAAATATTTAAAACGATTAAGAAAAGGGCGCCAAAAACGCCGGACAAGGCCGTTACGACAACCGTAATCAACGTGTCGGTTGAGAAATTTATCGGAATATTTGTCAAGTTCAACAAATTTGTAATCAAAATTAAAATAAAACCGACAATAACATTGATTGCGAATTTTTTAGCCGACTTTAAAACTTTGTACAAAACATAAGCAATAGCAAGTGCAATCACAACCAATAATAAATTCGTAACGAGTGACTCCATTTTGAAAACCCCTAATTTTAATAAAGATATAAGAATTCATAATACGATAAATTAAAGAAAACAATACCCGCCAAATATAAAAATTGAATTAAACGAACGCATAATTCCAAATGATAGAATTGTGTGTTTATATTATAAATTTTTTGTATGTTTTCCGATTTTGTGTATGAAATTTATTTTTCAGCGTTTTTTTATTTTTTCCATATTTATCGAATTATTGAATACTGTTTTGACATAAATTTCGGCGGATTATAAAAATTCGAGAACGCCCTTTAAAATCATCCAAAGGCCGACGACGAACGTGAATACGGAAAACGCCGACCGAACATATTTCACATTGATTTTATGAGAGTAATTCGTAATGGACCACGCGAACATAACGCCCGGAATAACCAAACAAATCCACATCAACAAATTGACATATCCCAAAGAATACGGCGGCAGCCCGGAAACGCCGAATCCGTGGAAGATGTAGCTGACAATACCTCCTAAAGACGTGAAAATGATTGTCGCAGAAGAGGTGCCGACGGCTTTCCGGAGCGGGATTTTGGCAAAGAAAAGGAGAAGCGGAATTAAAATCAGCCCGCCGCCGATTCCCGTCAGTCCGGAAAGGAGTCCCATTAACATGCCGCAAAAGACATACAAAAAGAAGTTCGAAGATATTTCTCCCGGCTTTTCACCGCCGCCTTTTGAAAAATAAAATTTAAAGGACATTAAAAAAACGACGGATCCGAAAAATATGGAAAGCACCGCCGCATTTAAAAGTGAAGCGATATAGGCGCCGACAAAGGAAAACAAAAACCCGACCGTCCCCATGAGAAAAGCTTTGTTCCACAAAACCGCTTTTCTTTTGGAATGTCCGTACGCGCTTGAAAAAGAAGTCGGAAGCATAAAAAAGAGCGATGTCGCGATAGAAACTTTTAAAGCGATATCGGGCGCGTATCCCATTTTTGTCAGTAAAGAAAACTGAAGCGGGACCAAAAATATAGAGCCGCCGATTCCGAGAATTCCGGAAAGAGAGCCCGCGACCGCTCCGCCGATAAGTAAAGCGATAATAAAAAGAAAGAAGGAAGGATCCAAAAACATCACCGGAGAGTACCAAAATTCATTTGAATAATGTTAATATTTTTCAATATTTAAATGTGTTTCAATTTTTACATATTTTTTATAAATCATATTCAATGAAGAAGTCTTGATGAAATATAAATGTGGTCGGTAAACGCTGACAAAAACGCGCCGCGCCAAACAGCAAAAACGCGCCGCGCCAAACAGCAAAAACAGAGTTCATTTTGAAAAATTAAACGAAAAGAGGCCGCCGAATTTTTTGAATTATTTTTGAAAACATTTTGAAAAAAAGCAGTCTGAAAGAAAACATTTGATTTCCGTAACACTTCGCGAAAGCGTTCGGATGTATTTAAAAAATGCAGATGCAAGCGGCAAATAAAAATACAGTAACAACTGCAAATGAAACCTCGGCCAACATTGAAAATGAAAACGGCAGCCAAAAATGATACAATAAAAAGCGCCGCGCCCAAACAGCGACACCGAAATCTCAATTTTTAAAAAATATAGTCGAAAAACAGAAAGTGATATTTTTTTATATTCGAGGCGTCCATCCGCAAATTTCCGATTTCGTTTGAAGTCGTTTATTCAAATTGAAAATGAGAGGGGGCGGTATTTGGCATTTCCCATATTATTTTGAAGGTGAATTGAAAAGTGAATTGAAAAAAATGAAAATAAATTAAAAAATGAAAAAAGTTTTAATCTTTTAATTGATTTTTTTGGCGTCCATCCGCAAATTTCCGATTTTCGTTCGCTGTCGCACACTCAAATCGAAAATTAGCGGGGGCGGTATTTGAGATTTTCAAAGACATTTAAAAAATGAAATTTGAAATTAAATAAATAAAATAAAATAAAGGCAAAACAAACCAACGAAAACAAAGCTCCGTTTTTTGATTAAAAATGAAAAATAAAAGCCGGTTTTGTTGATTGTATTTGAAAAGTTTTTGCAAAACGGCAGGTTGAATGGAAACATTTGATTTCTGTACCGCTTCGCGAAAGCGTTCGGATGTATTTAAAAAATGTAGATGCAAGCCGCAAATTAAAATACATATGCAAACGGCAGCCGCCGCAAAACAGCGCCGCGCCCAAACAGCGATACCACACCTCAATTTTTAAAAAATGTAGTCGAAAAACAGAAAGTGATGTTTTTTTGATATTTGGGATGCATCCGCAAATTTCCGATTATTTTTTGATCGCAACGCTTACAAAAAAAATCAAATATGAGCGGTCATATTTGGGATTTTCAAGAAACGATTAAAAGATTACACTCTTGATTTTATTTTTAAAACGGCTTCTTTTGCCGAATTTGAAACACGTCCATCCGGATGGGAAAAATAAGGAATGATATAAGGAATTGTATTTTCGTTTCCAAACTCCCCCGAAACTTCAAGCACTTTTGAAATCACGTGATCATCGAGAGGACGGGTGTTTGCGTTGTTTTGAGGGTTTGCTTTTATATCGGATTTTAAAACCTCTTCCAAATATTTCAACGATTGGGGCCCGAGTTTTTCAAGAGAAACGGCGGCTTCAAAAGCGGTTTCGGGATCGGAATCGTTTTGTAAAATGATTTGAAAAGCGGATGAGAAATCCGGATCGTTTTTTTGGGCGAGTCCGATAACGCCGTTTTGGCGAACGCGCGGGATATCGCTTTTAAAAAACTCCAAGAAATAGATATCCGGAGATTCAATGATTTGAGAAAGCGCGTATGAAATTCTAATGACGGAAGAAACGTCAAGTCCGGAAGAGGATAAGTATTTCCCGTAAAGAAGAATAGACGCCCGCAACCCGGCACGTTTTAAAACCGGCAAAACGGCGGCTTGAAGAATTTCATTCTCGGAGGGATTAAAAAGAAGCAGGACGCAGGAAATCAATTCCTCCATCGTCGGGTCTGAAACGGCTTGAAGATGCGCCAATCTTTCCGGCAAACCGAGATTTTCATCCATAAAGGCGGGTTTCGTTTCAGCCCCGCCCTCAATCCGATTTTTATTCAAACTAATCCCCTCCCGTTTTCGAAAATAATAGAATCATAAATTAAACAACCCAAACAAATACCGCACGGTCCGTTAAATAAATTATGATTCAAAGATTTTTTAATTTTAATTTGACGGATAAAATCAGGGATAAACGCCATCGTCATATATTTTCGCCGCCTCTGAGTCATATTTTTATTGTCGCCCTCGGTTTGCGTTCGCACGGCTGCATTCTGTTTGCATCCGGGATTTGTCATCGGTTTTCTGTATTATTTACAGCCCGCGCTTGCCGTTTTACCGGCCGCCGCGCCGCGCGCGAATGGCACCGTTTTTAACGAAATAAAAAAAATAAAAACGGATTAAAACAAAAATAAAAACGGAAAAACGAATTTAAAAAACATTAAAAAATGAAACAAAATATTGAAGAAAAAGCAAACGAAATAAAATCGTGACAAACAAAAAAAGAATGAAAAAGAGAAAATGATGTCTCTCTCTTTATTTTGTTAAAATCTCGACCAATTTGTCGGCGACTTCGCTTAATTTTTTGTCGCCGCCCATGTCGTATGTCACGTATCCGGCGGCAATGGCCTGCTCGGCGGCTTTGAAAATCTTTTGGGATTGTTCGATTTCTCCGAGGTAATCCAACATCCACGCGCCGGCCAAAATGGTGGCGTAGGGATTGACTTTGTCCATTCCCGTGTACTTGGGAGCGGATCCGTGCGCCGGCTCAAACATGGCGTAATTGTCGCCGATATTTGCGGAATAAATCATGCCGATGCTGCCGACAAGCGCGGAACATTCTTCGCTGATAACGTCCATGAACAAATTCGTAGACAGCAGAATGGTTTGGTCAAACATTTGCGGGTTTTTAATCAATTGCATGGCGATGTTGTCAATGTGATATTCCCAAACGTCGATATCGGGGTAGTCTTTGGCAACTTCTTCAACGATTTCCAAAAATGTCCCGCAAGTGCGTTTTAAGATATTGCTTTTGTGAATCGGAACCACCGCTTTGTATCCGCGGCGTTTGGCTTCTTCAAAAGCGTATTTCGCAATTTTTCGGGAGGAAGTTTTTGTAATTTTTCGGATTGCGATGACAACGTCGTCCGTTAATTGAACTTCTTCGCCGATGTAAAGCCCTTCCGTTCCTTCGCGAACGCAAACGTGCTCAACCGCTCCCAACGGACCTTCGGCGCCGGGAATCGTTTGAATCGGGCGAACGTTGGCGTACAAATCAAAGTGTTTGCGAATGGAAACTGCAACGCTTCTCGGAGAGCCGATGCCGCCGGGCGTTGTGGTCGGGCCTTTAAAGCAGGCGTCCGCGTTTTTCATGATTTCCCACGTTTCATCGGGAATGAGAGAATTTCCGCCGTTGGCTTTCCACCACGTTTCTCCGGCGTCGCACATTTTAAATTCCACGTTCGTTCCGGACGCTTTTAAAACTTTAAGCATGGCATCAACCAATTCGGGTCCTACGCCGTCTCCGCGGATGACGGCAGCTGTTTTTGTCATTTGATATCACCTGAATAAAAATATAAAATGTTTTTTAAAAAAATGAATATTGAAAAATTCAAACTCATCAATACAATTCTGAAATAAAATACTTCTGTTTCAAAAAATATTTTTAAAAAATCAAAAGAAATCATCGAGTTCTCCGGATTTTTAAAAAAAGAATTAAGCTTCAATACCCTCTTTTTTCCAAATTTCAAAAGCTTCGACGACTTCCCATCCTTCCAAAAAGACCATGTCGTTTTGTTTGCCGTAGGCGATTGCGTCTTCCTTGGAAAGCGCTTTTCCGTTCGTATCGTCCAGCATTTCACAAACGACCATCGCCGGCGTCGTTTTTGCCATCAACGCGAGAGCGATTGAGAGTTCGGTTTGGCCGCGGCGTTCGTCCAACAATCCTTTGGAGGCGCGAAGGGTTGCGGTGTGCCCGGGCGTTCTGAATTCGGAGGCAAAATCAACCGGCTCTCCGGAAAGGGCGGTTTTTGTCATTTCCCCGAGACGGCGAATCGTATAAGAGCGGTCGTCGTCCGGGATTCCGGTTCTGTTTTGGCGATGGTTGACCCAAAGGGAAAAGGAAGATTTTTTATCGTATTGAATGTCGCCTTCTTTTTCCACAAAGGTTCCGATTTCCAATTTGGGGGAGATTTGAGTGTTGGTGGCCGCCGCCGTTACCACGTCCGCCATAAAAGGCAATTTCATGATTTCGGATGCTTTGGGACTGACCGCAACGCAAATCAATCCGCCGCCGTCTTTTCTCATGCGTTTGACGTCGGAGGATTGAACGGCCGTTGCCGCAATAACGAAATCGGTTTCCCCTTCTCTTTTTTCGGAATCATAAAGCAAGAAGAATTTCCCGTCCCGAATCGCCTGAAGCGCTTTTTGTATTTTTTCGGAATATTTCCCGTCATTATTATTTTGAGATGTCATGTTTTTTCACCCGGATTGAATATTTAACGATAGAAATTGAAATGTTTTGAAATAGTTTTGAAATAAATTTAAATTTTTTTGAAGTTTTTTGAAATAAAGAATAATGAAATAAGTATGATATTTTTTGAAAGAATATTTCAACGAAGATTGGATAATTAAGAGTATTTTTGAATGAATTTTAACAAATTGAATAAATTCCAACAAATTGAAATGAATTCCAACAAATTGAAATGAATTCCAACAAATTGAAATGAATTCCAGCAAATTGAAATGAATTCCAGCAAATTGAAATGAATTCCA
>JAVESN010000019.1:0-22604 GCA_034006575.1 Methanimicrococcus sp. | reverse complement strand
CAAATTGAAATGAATTCCAGCAAATTGAAATGAATTCCAGCAAATTGAAATGAATTCCAAAACGGCGTTTTTGAAAGATTAATAAATCCCGCGAATCGTCACGGTGACTTCATCGCCGTCGTTTAATTTTAAAGCGTCGCGCATTTTAACGGGCGCGATGATTTCAAGCAAATCCATTTTATGGTGCGTTCGTTCGGGAACGATGATGAAACCGGAAATTCCGCCGATTTCAACAGAGTAACAATCGCTTGCGCCATATGTTCTTTGCCCGTCCGAAAAGCCGTCGATTTTAATAAAAGGCAATTCATCGATTCGTTTCCGCAAATCCAAACAATGCTCCTTGACTCTGACGTTGAGCGTTCCCGGAAACGGCGTAAAACCGAGCTTTTCTTGAAATTGGGAAATATAACCGTCAATCGAAATATAATATTGCCCTTCCCCCAATCCGGAAGTAATCACGCCGTCTAATTCGAACTCGTCTTTGACGTGAAAAATGCGTTTGTAATCCGCAAACTCTTTTGAAAGGACTTTCATTCCTTCCGCCCGAATTTGAATCATTTGCCCGGAAGAAATCATCTCTCTGGCGATTAAATTTTGCTCTTCAAGACGCTTCAAATTTCGAGAAATGGTTTTGCTGCTGACCCCGAAATCTTTCTCTAAATCTTTCACCGAAATTTTAACGGATTTTTGATCACAGCCGAGAAGCGCTAATGTTTTTAAATAATTGATTTGATTCATGTTCCCAAAATCCGATTTTTAATTAATCTATAATTGTGTGTCTCAAATATGAGACGGTTTCCAAATATGAGACGGTTCCCAAATACGAGAAGGTTCTCAAATACGAGAAGATTCTCAAATATGAGACGGTTCTCAAATATGAGATGCGATTCTATTAAAACTTTATCCGTCATCTTTAGAGACATTCGATGAAAAAAATGAAAAATGCTTATATGGAAGAATCTTCTTTGTTGGATTATATTCAAAAATGTGAGATTTATGTTGGAAGAAGAAATTGAAATTGCATGTCCGAACTGTTCTCCTGCGGACGAAACGTGGCATGAAGTCATCAAACCCGGACAAAGCCCGATTGCCAAATGCATGGACTGCGGTCACGTGCACGGATATCGTATTCCGAAAGTGAAGATGAAAACCGTCAAAATCATTGTCAGCAACATGGGTGAAACCGTCGTCATGCAGATGCTTTTGCCGGAACAGGAGCGTTTTTTTATTGAGGAGGAGTTTGTCGTTGAAGATGTCCACACGGGCGAAATTACCCCGATAATCATTACGGCCATTGAGTTTGAGGACAAAAGAAAACCGTCGGCGCCAGTCAAGGAGATTGACACGATTTGGGGGCGCGCCATTGATAGCGTGACCGTAAAAATCGCCATTCAGCAAGGGGAAACCACAGACTCTCAGGAGATAAAAGTTCCCGGCGATTTCAAATTCACGGTCGGGCAAAACGTCAGGGTGGACGGAAAAGATTATCCGATCGTTTCCATTAAAATTCGCGGCGGCGGCTTCAAATCCCGGGAAGGAGACTACGTCCTCGCCAAAAAAATCAAACGCGTCTACGCCAAAAAACCGAGATTCGGAACCCAAAGACGATATTAATCATGATTCAATTTTGTATAATTTTAATTTTTCATCCCTTTTTATTTTTTTATTCTTTTTATTTTTTTATTCTTTTTTATTCTTTTTTATTCTTTTTATTTTTCGTTCGCCCCTTGATTTACCGTTGACATTTTTTTTACCGCGTTTGTCATTTTTTAGGATTAAAAGCCGGTAAATGTTTCCCCGCGCAATCGGCGCCGCCGCACGCGAGCCGCACAAATTTAAAAATAAAAAATAAAAAAAGAGCACGGTTTTTAAAAAAATAAAAAGAAGAGTGAATAATTTTAAATAAAAATTAAAAACTCTCATTTGAATTTTGATTTATTTCTTTTCCTTGGGCTGAATTTTAAAAACCGCGCGAATTTCATCAACGGCCAAATCCCAAAGATCTAAAACGGTATCCATGAGTCCGGGCAACAATTTCATCATGAGATAGGCCAAAACGATTAAAACGACGCCGGATCCGGCTTTTCCGATATAGTGATGCGCGATTTCAAAACTGTTTGCGCCAAACCACAAATCTCCGTAAGCGACGACGATAAACATATTTCGAAACAAATTCAAGAGATAAATGCACGGAACGGTCACCAAAAAGGCGGTCGTTCTTCGTTTAGGAGAAACGTGAGAAACCGCCAAAATCAAACCCGTGAAAAAGGCGATGCTTTCAATAGCGGTGCACGCCAAAATTACGGAAACGGAAATCCCGTTGTAGGCAATCGTGTTGTAAGAGATTTGTTCTGCGGCGTAGCCGAGACCGTTTAAAGCGCTCACCGTCTGCTGGGTAACGGAATTGATAATAAAAAGATTCAACGGCTCGATTAAGCTAAAAGGCATATAAATAAGACAAACCACCGCAACCATTTTGGTCAAATCAAAAACCAAATTTACTTTGGCGTTCCACGCAACAGCCTCGGCGCTTGTGCCTCTATTTCGTCGCGCCTCGTTTTTAAAAGCGCGAGCCGCAAAACTTGCAATCAACAGACAAAACGCGAACAAGAGAAGCGTGAGAATGATATTCGTATAATCTCCTTTGGCGTAAAAAGAAGGAATCAAAGTCATCCAGTAAAAACCGAATATGAGCCAACCGGCACCGCAAATCATCTCGGAGATTTTATTATCTTTCTTCAAAAGAATGGCGGCAACCATTAAAACAACCGAAAACCAAAGCAAACTTGAAGTCATTATTCTCCGATTCCAACAATTAATAAAGTAAAAATAAATGTTAATGAGATGAATTTGAATAAAATGATTATGATGAAATGATTATGATGAAATGATTGTAATGAAATGATTATGATGAAATGATTATGATGAAATGATTATGATGAAATGATTATGATGAAATGATTGTAATGAAATGAATTGAATAAAGGAATTGAAAGATGGAATCAAAATCAGATTTCATCATATTTTTTTAAGATGTCTATGAAAGAGTCGGCCACGAAATCAGCGTTTTCCAAACCCAATCCGAAAGTGCTCATTTTAAAATTCTTTGTCAACCCGGGTTTAATTCCGTGAATTTTCTTTTCTTTGAGTTCGTCGTAAAGGAAATAACGGCCGCGTTTCGCTCTTCCGGAAATATTAAAAAAGCCGGGCGCCTCAAAGAACATCAAATCATGATGGTGCGGATTTTGGCCGAACAAATTAAATTTGCCGGTCTCTTCCATTCGTTGAATGAAATGCCGCGCGATTTGAATTTCTTTTTCCCAGTTTTCCGGCTGCGTTCGATTGACGACTTCCGGAAAAGAAGCCATTAAAGTCATAATCGGAGCGCCGCGAGAAGTACACCCGAGAAGTTCAATCTCTTTAACTTTATTGTGAACGGATTTTTTAAAAAGCTGATTCGCTCTCTCTTCTCCGATGACGCCGACAACGCCGACCGGACCGCACGCCGACATGGATTTGTGTCCGCTTCCGACAATGTAATCCACGCCCAATTCTTTGGCGCTGACCGGCATGCGCCCGACGGAATAAGCCCCGTTTAAAAGAACCGGAATTTCAAATTCATGCGCGATTGAAGAAATTTTTGAAACATCCGCTAAATTTCCGTAATTCCCGTCGGGATAAGTAATCAACACAAGGAGAGGTTTTTTGCCGAATTTTTCAATTCCCGTCTCAATGGCTTTTAAAAAATGTTCCGGCAAAATTTCTTTTTCAGGCTTTTCGGTTACGATAACCTCCAAACCGGCGCGCTCTGCGGCGACTTTGCTGGAATAATGCGCCCACGCGTCCATAACGACGTAATTGTTTTTACCTTCGGCCGAGACGGCAAGAGCGTGCATGACCGCGAATTTAGATTCGCGCGCGCCGTTTGTGACCCGCGCAAAATCGGTTCCCAAAAATTCGGGAAGCGCTTTGTGAACAAATTCTTGAATCGGCGGCTTTTTAATCAAATCCAAAACACCGTTACAAAAATCACAAACGGAATAACCGTCTCCCCATTCAATCAAAGCTTCTTTTGCCGCCTCCGTCAAACGGCCGGCCGACTGAAGCGGATCAATGTTTAAAAAATCGCGCGTGTCCCGCGTAACGTGTTGAAACATTTGCAAGTAATTCGCATCCATTTAAAATCCCCTCAAAAACGCGATAAAATCGCAAAAAATTAAACGGCAAAAGCCGCTTACCATTCAAAAAAGAAAAAGCAGAAGAATGGAATTATTTCTGCTTTGCGGCTTTCGCAAAAGCCGCTGAAAATTCACTGCACATATCCGTAATTTGAGAAGCGACGTCTCTTAAAATATCGATGGGTTTTTCACCCGGCATCGTTTTAATGTAAAGAACCGGCTCCCTTTCAACGGAATTGGACAATCTTTTAACATCGTAAAAAGCGGTCTCAACACGCGCATCTTCAATCAGCGTCGCTTTAATAATATTCATCAGGGTATGTGTTTCCCCTTTAACGAGAATTTCCATCTCGTCTTTGCTTTGTGAAAGAATTGTAAGTTCCATAATTTAGTCTCACTTTTGTCTTAATCATCTCAAATAGAAAGATGAAATGAATTCATTTTGATAAATTTTGTGGTATTGTTAAGAAATATAAAAAATATCAGAGGGCAGAGGAGACTCCTTTGCCGTATCCGTCAGCCAATTTGCGTTTTTCTTGATGGCCGCAGTTGCCGCAAACCAACGCGTCGCCGTTGCGTGTCAGCGCGGTTTTGCATCGGGAACAATACGCTTTTAAAACCCCGAGTTCCGGCTCAACCGTCGAGAGACCGATTTTAGAGCGGTCAATCACTTTCGCGCGAATGATATCCCCGATATGGAATTCGTCCGCGACGGATTTTGCAAACCCGTCTTTGATATTGGAAACATAAACCTCGGCGTTTCCGTTGTTAACGATTTCTTCATCCAAACTTTTTTCCGCCGCAACGATATCCACGCGCGCGTTGGATTCGCGCACATCCGTAACGGACGCAATCACGATGTCGCCCTCCGTAATCGTATTCGGCGTTTTTGTCTTCGGAATAACGGAAATCAAGCGATGCTCTTTATTATAACCGACGACGCCGGGAACGGTGGCTCGAATCGTGCCGTCGTCATTGACGGTTCCAAAGCCGGAGTTGTATTCCTCAATAGCGCCGATGGCTTCACCGGGAAAAACAAATTGATTCGTTTTTTCATAAACGATTTTTTCGGGTTTCTTTTTCTTTTCACACGGTTTGCGACCGCCAAAACCGCTTTTCCCGTATCGTTCAGTGCGACCCCCAAAGCGCCCGCCACGATCTCCGCGACTTTTGTCACGACCGCTTTCTTGACTGTTGCCGCGGCTGTTGTCTCGACCACCGTCTCGACCGCGTATATTGCGGTTGTCACGATTGTCAGATCTCTCGTCACCGCCGAATTCACTTCTGTCGGCGCGTTCGAATTTTTCATTTCTGCCGGACCGTTCAAATCTTTCGGGTCTTTCCTGTCTTTCGGGTCTTTCCTGTCTTTCGGGTCTTTCCTGTCTTTCAGATCTTTCCGCACGATTGAAATTCTCCGCACGATTGAAATTCTCCGGACGCACAAATCGTACGGGTCTTTCCGAACGTTCGGCGCGATCAAACTTTTCCGGTCTTTCCGGCCTTACCGTTCGCGCGAGCCTTTCGATTCCGGCATTTCTTTCCGGCCGTGCATTTTTATCACGCTCGGAAGAAACGGGGCAGGATCTTTCTCTTTCATCGGATTCAAACGGGGCGGATGCCAAAGATCTGCCGACGCGCCTGACGGGCGGTTTTCCGATTGTCGGTTTGGATGCGATTTCCGGCCGGGGCGTTCTCGGGATGGCCGATTTGGGAGATTCCTTGGGAACAAAAGACGGCGTTTCGGGCGGCTCGGGTTCGTCTGCTTTTACGGTCACGTCTTTCAATCTTCTTCGAATCGGCTTTTTTTGCACTCTGCTCATAAATGAAACCTTCAATAATTTTATAATCAACTCGCCGGCAACGAATAACATCCTTTGTTGCGGCATTCTTATTTTTCACTGTTCATACAAGATGATAGGAATATACATTAAACATAGATAAAATAATCTTTTAAAATATGGACATTAACAGAACGTGAAGATTCTAAAAATATTAAAAATATTTAACGTTAAAGTGTTCAGCGTTCATATTTAAAGTATTCAATCATTCCACTTAAGATCGATTTCGACATCAGTCCGTACATTTTGTTTCAATTCTGTAAATTTCAACATCAATCGTTTGAATTTCTTTTTTATGAAAATCAAACGTTTTTTTAATCGGAAACTCCGCTGTAAAGCTGTCTGTTATAACAGCGGGTTTAATAAATTTTTCTATAAAAGCGCGGCTGCCTTTGTTGTGAATGGAGTAAACCACGTCTCCCGCGGCGATTGCCGCTTCTAAGAAGGGGCGGTCATTTCCTTTTTCTTGCGCTCCAAACGGCGGATTCATGAGAATCGTATCCGCTTTTTGAAGTTCGCCGGATTGAATAAGCGCGGGAATGAAAGAGATGTCCAGAACGGAAAAATCAATGTCCGAATCGGATATCTCAGACCGCATTTGATCCGCGTTGCGCCGCGCGTTTAAAATCGCACTTTCATCGATATCAAACCCTTTGACGGCAGACGCGCCCAAAACGGCGGCGCCGATTGTAAAAATACCGGTCCCGCAACCGAAATCGTAAACGGTTTTGCCGGCGATGTCATCGCTCATAAAAGCCATGTGTAAAAAAGGGGCGGCAAGCGTCGCGGGCGTTTTGTATTGCTCATAACGGACATCGGGCGTTTGAAACCCTTCCGCTTTTTCAAGCAAAATCTCTAGTTTTTTAAGCTTCATCATACGCCGCCTTTTCTTTTTTGTTCCTGTTCTGATTTTTAATCTTGTCCGCCTTCTAAGATTTCATCCAAAACCAAATCCTCCCAATCTCGCTCGCCCAATACGATTTCAAATTCCTGCGGCGTTAAAACCGGCGCCGGATATCTCCCGGAGTCGTCAATGGCAAGCCGCGGGCAGGCGGTGTTGACAAACGCATCCGCTTTAAAGGAAAGCATTTGATCGGGGGAGACAAAATCCATGAATAAAATAAAAGCTTTCTTGCCGTGCGCCTCCGCTTTTTCTTTCAGGGAATCCGCCAGCCTTTTTCGATATTGCCCGTTTTTGGTGGAAACGATGATTCCAAAAACTTCCGCGTCCGTCGCGTTTCCGATGACGGCGCTACGCTGCATCAGGAATTTGCGATCGTTGAGTTCAAAAACGTTTGTTGTGAACGGATCGGCGCAAACGACGCGTTTTTTAGAAGAAAGCGCGGCGCCGATCGGATGGAACTGTCCGCTTCCGACATACAAAAAAACATCGCAGCCTTCGACAGCATTTGAATGCGCGGATGAGAAATTGCAGCCGAGAATTTGTCCGGGATAGGCGATTCTTTGATCGCCTTTTGCGATGATGACTGTTTTTCCGGCATTTTCCAATATCTTTTGCGCATTTTTTAATTGATGAACATGCTGGACCGTTGTCAATAAACCGATTTTTTGTTCGGGCAAAAATTCGAGCGCCGCATTTATCACCGGCGAGATGTCCACTTTGGATCGTGTTTCAATAAAGCGGACTTTGTTTTTGAATTCCTCTTGATTGAGCGAGGAATGACCGAAATGAAAAAGCAAGTCCGTTTTTTCAAGCAAATCCATATCCAAATCACACGCTCCGAAACACGGATCCGCCGAAATATAAACGGTTGCCCCGGTTTTTTCAAAAATAAGAGAAGACAATTCAAGCGCGTGCTTTTTTAAGCCTTCCGGAAATTGAAGACCGACAATAATTTCACCGGTTTTGATTTGCAAAAGTTTTCGAATTTCATCAAAAATCGCATCTGTTTCAAAATCATAAGATGAAGAAGAGGAGGAAAGAGAGGAGGAAGGAGAAGATGCCGAAGACAAAACCGGAATTTTCATTAAAACCCTCCGATAATTGAAATGCCGTCTTTACTGACAGAAATATCCACCAAAACCGTGACATCGACACCGGTTTTTTCTTTGACAACTGACGCGCCGTTACCGCGCCCGATAACGCAATAAACACCCGCGACGGAAACGTTCATTTGAACCAAAGCTTCGAGGAGCGGAAGAAGTGTTCCGCCGGTACTGATCACATCATCTACGATTAAAACACGGTCGCCGGAGGAAAGTCCGTTGATGAAAAGCGAGCCTTTGGAATAACCGGTGGATTGAGAAAGTTCGACTTCGCCTTCGATATCGTATTTTCGTTTTCGAATGATTGAGACCGGAATGCCTGTTTTTAATGAAACGCAAGTTGCAATCGGAATGCCCATCGCTTCCGCCGTAATTATTTTGTCGGCGCCCGAAATTTTGCCGTCTGCGATAATGAAATCCGCGATTTCTTCCAATATCGCGGGGTCCGTTTGCGGAATACCGTCCGAGATCGGATGAATGAAATAATTGTAAATTTGCCCGTCCTTTTCTTTTTGAATAATCGGAGCTTCTTCTAATGATTTCTTTAATTTTTCAAGCATATTTTAAAGTCTAGGGCGATTTCTGTATTTATAGATTTAGCGTTTAAATCAAATTGGTTTTTGAAAAAAAGCAAATAAAATCAAAGCGAAACAAAATACAAACTCAAAATTAAAAATGCGTCTGCCATTAAAATTCGCCCGAGCGGCCGTCAAAAAAATAATCTCAATTTCAAAAAACTAAAAAAAAGAAAAACAAATGAATTGATAAAACAAAAAATGTAATATTAGAAATCCAAAATTAGAAATCTAAACCAAGCGCTGCGCGTTTCATGCGCATTTCAATATCTTCTTTTGCAAGTTTTAACATTTTGCGCGTTTCCTCTTCTTCTTCGGGAGTCGGTTCCGTGTGACCGACATATCTGAAAATTTCATCAAAAGTTTCTGAACGCATAATAATCAATATTCCATTTATTCAATTGTATATATAGTTATTTTTTGAGCTTGATTTAAAATAAAAATCAAAACCGCCGCCGCCGTTAAAATCCGTGCCGCGCGCAAACGGCAAAAATAAAACACATATTTTATAGATTATGAAAAAGATGGACATGAGATATAAAAATAAAAAATGAGATATAAAAAACAAAAGAAAAATTAAGGCTGATAATCGGCAGCCTCTCTGAATCTTTGAATTAAAAAATCTTTGTCAAACGATGTTAAAAACCAGCCGGCTTTCGGACCGGACGCTTGTCCGAGCAAAGAGGTGTAAATCGCAATGAAAAAGTTCTTTGTATCGATTTCTTCTGCGGGAATTTCGCCGCCGGCATATTGAACCATATTTTTTGAAATTGTTGAATCGGCATTTTTCGTGTCGTAAACAATTCTTTGAATATCTTCGGGACTTAATTCACCGCCGGCTGCGGCTAATTCATCCGAAAACGCTTTTAAAAAAGCGCGCTGGGTGTTTGTCAACGACGCGGCTTGAACGGGAACCGTTTCTTTGACTCCGAATTTGGCAAAATCCGGCGCGTATTTTTCAAGCCATAAACCGACGTGGCGCGCCATTTGATGAATCATTTCGGGCTCTTCTTCAAATCCGGAACGGCGCGCAATGTTTTTAATTTTATCCAAATCCCCGCCGGCGACTTGATAAATCGTCACCATTTGCTTAAACGGAATTTTCGATTGCTTCACGTCTTTGGATTGGGAAAGGCGAACGATTCTCTCTTCAAAAAGAGACGGATCGGCTTTGTCACGATAACGCTCGTACTCGTCGACAAGATTTAAGAGCGGCTGCCCGGGATCGAATTTGATGTGTTTTTCCGGACGCGTTTTCATAATCAAAAAGCGAAGCGCTTCAGGCGGAACGACTTCCAACATATCGGAAATGGAAACGACGACGCCGGAAGAAGAAGACATCGCGCCTTTTTCTCCGAGCATAATCCATTCGTAAATAATCGGCAACGGCGGTTCGTTTTCAAAAACTTCGCGAGAGATTCGAATGCCCGAGTCGTAAGAGCCGCCGCTGGACGCGTGGTCTTTTCCAAAGGGTTCTGCGGTCACGCCTAAAATTTTCCATTTGGCCGGCCACTCGACGCGCCAAGTCAATTTGCCGCCGCCGGACATTGAAACATCCCCGGAAGCGCCGCAGGAACAGGAATAGCTGACGGTTTCGTTCTCCTCCGAAAATCCGGTGACTTTCGCGCTGTTGATGCGTTTGCAGCCGCCGCAAATCGGATTAAAGGGACTCCAATCGTCCGCCACTTCTTTTCCCGAAACCTCCTCTAAGATTCGAGCGATTTTGTCACGGTTTTTCAAAGCGGTTTTAATGGCATCGACGAACTTTCCGGCTTTGTACAATTCGTCCGTTTTTAACACGTTCGGGCGAATTCCAAGCGTTTCCATCGCCGCGATAAACGGCTCTAAAAAGTGGTCCGCGTAGCTTTTGTGCCCCCCGCACGGACAGGGAATTTCAGAAATCGGTCTTCCGACATGCTGCGCGTATTCTTCTTCTTTTAAGAACGGATAGACTTTTCGAAGCGGGTCGTAATTGTCGGCGATATAATAAAAATCGGGCGTCTCCCCCATATCTTTTATCGCGCAAAAAACGGCGTCCGCCGTCAACACTTCCCTCATATTTCCGATATGAATGTGACCGGACGGCGTAATGCCGGTTGAAATCACATTTTTTTTATTTTTTGATATCGCTTCTTCGGCGACAACATCCGCCCAATGAATAATCTCTGTCATAATTTTCCTTTAAAAATTGATAAATAATAATAAAGAATAAATTCAAAATGAATTTGATTTGAAGTGATGTCTTAATCTTTCTTTTTTATTAAAACTTTATCATTTCAAATCCGGGTCATAATCCGCCGCCAATTCGTCAAACGGATTGTAATCATAATGCGTCAAACATTGCTGCAATGCCTTATTGGAAAGATAAATGAGTTTTAAATCTTCTCTTTTCGTCCTCTCGTTGCCGCACGCGATTGAAATAAATTCCGCGAAATCGAATACGGGAAGAGCGTCTTTTGAGCCGTCTTGTTCAAGACGGTAACCGCCTTCAATAATGTTTTTCATACAGCCGCCGCAATTTGTAACGATAATATCACTGCCCAAATTTTTCGCCAATCGATGAACATCGGCGGCTTGATTGACGGATTTTTCGGGAAACGACGTTCGAACGCCGCCGCCAAAACCGCAGCAAATAGAATCTTCCGGCGTCGGATTTAAAAGGCGGGCGCCGGGAACGGCCGATAAAACTTTTCGCGGCTCTTCATAAATGCCGATGGAACGCGTTAAATGGCAAGGATCTTGATAGAATATATTCAGCGTTTCCACTCCGAAATAATCCGCCATGTTTTGCTTAAAAATTAATTTCCCCTCATCGAGCAATCTTGCGAAATACTCGGAGGATTGAAGAACTTCAAAATTTAAATTTTCAAAACGATCCGGATAAAGCATTTTAAACGCGCGGTAACAGCCGGGACACGTGGTAATCAAAATCTCAGAGCCGCGCGCGTTGATTTCATCAATGTTTTTTTGTCCGAGCTTTTCAAGAGGAGCCGTGTTGCCGGCGCCGGCCGAAACCGAACCGCAACAATATTCAACGCCGCTCATGACGGAATAATCCGCGCCGGACGCGTCCAATACTTTTACCGTCGATCTGCCGACAACTTTATTCATACAAGATGCCGCGCACCCCGGAAAATAAACGACTTTGCTTGAAAGTCCCTCGTTTTTAAATTCGACGGGCTTTTCCCATTCTCCGACTTTTAAATAGAGATTGTTGCCGGAAAAGGGGTCGACCAACCCTTGCTCTTCCGTTGCGCCGAAATTTTTTGTTTTGAGCTCGCGGGCTGCGGAAACCAACTTTCGAATACCCAAACGGCTCGGACAGGCGACGGTACACACATTGCAAGTGTAACAAAGCCGTATGTCATAATCCGGCAGTTTCGGAATGTTTTCTTTTGAAAGCCCGCCGGATTGAACATAATCTAAAAGAGACGGTATAACGTCTACCGTATCGTAACTCGGGCAAACCTGAACGCAAAGCCCGCATAAATTGCATTCGTCCGTATAAATTTGAAATAAATCCATAAATGAAACCTTTTTTTGAAAAACTTATATCTATAAGACAAATTATTTCTATTTTACCTTAAAAAGATGTGATTCAAATAAACTTCTCTGACAGTATAGGAGACAAAGGATTAAAAAAGATTCAGTTTCAAAGAGAATACCAAAGACTGAAAAGGCAAAGGTAAAGGCAAAGGTAAAGGCAAAGGTAAAGGTAAAGGTAAATGCATACCAAAAACTCGACGGCGGCTCAAACAAAAACGGGCGGCGAATTTGGTAAAAACGCGCGCAAACAAAGAAACCGACGCACGTTTTTTGAAATAAAAAATACGACGGCAAATTCAAAAAAAATAAAAAAATAAAATAAAAAAATAAAATAAAATAAAATAAAAATTATCGAAATGACAATAAAAAGAGCGGGAGAATAAAATGTCAAACACATTCGGCGAATTGTTTCAAATAACGACGTGGGGGGAATCTCACGGTCCGGCTGTCGGAGTCGTTATTGACGGTGTTCTTCCGGGAATAGAAATTTCGGCGGAGGAAATTCAAAAAGAATTGGACCGCCGAAAACCGGGGCAAAGCCTTGTTTCAACACCGCGGCAGGAATCTGATTCGGTTGAAATTCTCTCCGGTGTTTTTGAAGGAAAAACAACCGGAACACCGATTTCTCTTTTGATTCGAAATGCCGATTCGCATTCTTCCGCCTATGACAACTTAAAAGACACACCGCGCCCGGGACACGCCGATTACGGCTATTCTTCAAAATACGGCATAAGAGACCATCGCGGCGGCGGCCGAAGTTCGGGAAGAGAAACCGCGGCTCGAGTCGCGGCCGGCGCCGTCGCCAAAAAAATATTGGCAAAAGCCGGAATTCAAATCGTTTGCCACACAACGCGCATCGGAAACGTGATTGCGGATG
The DNA here is from genome assembly GCA_034006575.1 of Methanimicrococcus sp. Taxonomy (GTDB): domain Archaea; phylum Halobacteriota; class Methanosarcinia; order Methanosarcinales; family Methanosarcinaceae; genus Methanimicrococcus. Next base: position 9,583 of record JAVESN010000019.1, on the reverse strand, counting down.
CGGGCGCCGTCTCGAATATGTCAGTGGAGCAAATCCGAGAAAATATTGAAAAGAATGCGGTGCGTTGCGCCGATTTAAAAGCGGCGGCGGAAATGGAAAAAGAAGTGTCGGCCGCAAAGGAGAGGGGGGATTCCGTGGGCGGTTTGGTCGAGGGTTTGATATCCGGCGTTCCCGCGGGACTCGGCGAGCCGGTTTTTGATAAGCTGGACGCGGATTTGGCAAAAGCGATTATGAGCATCGGCGCCGTTAAAGGATTTGAAATCGGGGACGGTTTTAAAGCGGCCGGCTGTGTCGGAAGCGAATTCAATGACGAATTTGAAATCAAAGGCGGAAAAATCACGACGAAAACAAACCGTTGCGGCGGGATTTTAGGCGGGATTTCAACGGGCGGCGTGATTTGTTTTAAAGCGGCGATTAAACCGACGCCGTCGATTTCAATTCCGCAGAAGACAGTGAATTTAAAAGAAATGACGGAAACAAAAATCACGATTTCAGGAAGACACGACCCGGTGATTGCGCCGCGTTTTGTCCCGGTGGCGGAAGCGATGGCGGCGATTGTGATTTTGGACCATTTGATGAGAAACGAAGCTTTACATTTATTTAAAGATCAAAAACAAAAAGAGAGGGAAAAATGAATCATAAAAACGAAGGCCATCCGCATGGCGAGGCGGCGGCCCAAACAAAAGACGGCGTTCGCCCGCCGCGCATATTGGCATGGGAAACGACGGCGGCCTGCAATTTAAAGTGCAAACACTGCCGCGGCTCATCGACGGCAGATTCCGCCGAAGGGGAATTAACGACGGCGGAAGCCAAAAAGCTTTTGGAAGACATTCGAGAAACCGGAACGCCGATTATTATTTTAAGCGGCGGCGAACCTTTGATGCGAAAAGATATTTTTGAAATCGCGCGTTACGGAACGGATTTGGGATTTCGGATGACGCTTGCCACAAACGGCGTTTTGGTGACGGAAGAAATCGCTCACAAAATAAAAGACGCCGGCATTCAGCGTGTCAGCATCAGCTTGGACGGACGGGAAAAAACGCACGACGCGTTTCGCTGCATTCCGGGCTGCTTTATCGATTCCATGAAGGGGATTGAGAATTTGAAAGAAGCAGGCGTGGAATTTCAAATCAACACCACCATTTCCCGATTCAATGTTCACGAAATGGAAGACGTTCACGCTTTTGCAAAAGAAATCGGCGCGGTGGCGCATCACTTTTTCTTTTTAGTTCCGACCGGCCGTGGCGCGGAATTGACGGAATTTGAAATTACTCCGGAAGAATACGAAGTCGCGTTGGAGTGGCTTTACGATTTGTCAAGAAAAACCGACCTTCAAATTCGCCCGACCTGCGCGCCGCATTATTTCAGAATCATGAGACAGCGCGCCAAAAAAGAAGGGATTGAAATCACCCCCAAAACGCACGGTCTGGACGCGATGACAAAAGGATGTCTCGGCGGGATTTCGTTTGGCTTCATCTCCAGCATCGGCGAGGTCAATCCGTGCGGGTATTTGCCCGTGTCGGCTGGAAACGTTCGCAAACAACCCTTTAAAGAGATATGGGAAAGCGCGAAAGTGTTTAACGATTTACGCGATTATGCCGCATACAAAGGAAAATGCGGCGCCTGCGAGTACAAAACGGTTTGCGGCGGTTGCCGTGCGCGCGCCTATTCCGAAAACGGGGATTATATGGAAGAAGAGCCGCTTTGCTCGTATTATCCGGAGGGATATTGAAAAATGCCTTTAAAAACAAATGTGGAAACAAAAAAAGAAAACGATGGGGTCAAGTTGGATGAAATAGACAGGAAGTTGATTAATTTGATTCAGCTCGATTTTCCGATTTCAAAAAATCCGTTTGAAGAGATTGCCGAAAAAATCGGAACAAGCGAAGAGGTTGTCATTTCAAAACTTTCGGCGCTCAAAGAAAACGGTATCCTTCGAAGAATCGGCCCGATTATCAATACACGCGGAATAGGGGGCACCAATACGCTTGCCGCCGTCAAAGTTTCGGCGGCGGATGTGGATAAAGCGGCGCTTGTCATCAATAAATATGACGAGGTGTCTCACAATTATCTCCGGGACGAAGCGTATAATGTATGGTTTACGGTATCGGCGCCGACACAAAAACGTTTGGACCAAATTCTGACCGAAATTCAAACGGAACTGAATTGTCCGCTTTTGGATTTGCCGACGATTCGTCAATATAAGATCCAGGTGAATTTCCGTGTCTGAGCAAAATGGTGTTTGGCTGGCCGATGTCGATGAAACGGATGAAAAGATTATTCGTTGGGTTCAAGACGGAATTGAATTCACGCACGCGCCGTTTTTTGAAGTTTCAAAGGCGCTTGGGATTTCCGAGGACGAAGTCGTTTCGCGTTTGAAAAAATTAAAAGAAGAGAAAAAAATCCGCCGTTTCGGTGCGTCCATCGGACATATCGCGCTCGGATTTACGGCAAACGGCATGGGCGTTTGGGATATTCCGGAAAATCAAATCGAAGAAATCGGAAAAAAAATGGCAGAATTTCATGAAGTCAGCCATTGCTATCAACGACCGAGATCAAAAGAATGGCCGTACAATATGTACACCATGATTCACGGCCGAACGCAAGAAGAATGCCAAGCGGTCGCTGAAAAGATCTCAAAAGCGGTCGGCATTTCGGAATATAAACTTGTCTTCAGCGAGCGCGAATTGAAGAAAAAAGGCGTCCGAATCTGAAAAATAGAAACGGAATGTCGGCTCATGTTTTAATAAAAGAGAAAAATAAAAAAAAAATAGAAGTGAAAATAAAAAAAAATAACGCGGGGAATGAAAATGACACGTTCGATTCAAAAATCAGAAAATCCTTATTTGCCGTTGCTGATTGATTTTACGGATAAAAACGTTGTCGTTTTCGGCGGCGGCTCCGTCGGGGAGCGCAAAGTAAAACGTTTTTATGAGAAAGCGCTTGTCACCGTCGTCAGTTCCGGTTTAACGCCCGAGCTTAAAAGAATGGAATCGGAAGAGTTATTTTTATTTATTGAGAAAGATTTGTCGCAATTCACCGACGGCGAAATTTTTGACATCATGTCGGATGCTTTTTTAGTGATTGCCGCGACATCGGATACCGAAGTGAATCGGCGAATCGTGTCCATGGCCAAGACCGCCGGCGTTTTGGTCAACGATACGCAAAGCGTGGATGAGATTATTATTCCGTCATGGATTGAGCGCGGCGGACTCCAAATCGCCGTTTCTTCAAGCGGCGAAAGCCCGGCGGTCACCAAATACGCGCGCATGAAAATTGAAGAAGTGATTGATGAGAATTTGGAAGAAATGATTGCGCTTCAAAATGAGATGCGGGAGCATTTAAAAACAGTTGTTTCCGATCAAAAGAAACGGCAGGACATTTTATGGGACATCATGAACGATTCCGAGATTTGGGATTTGTTGTCGTCCGATTATGAAAAAGCGAAAGAGAAGGCATTATCATTTTGTTAAATAAGATGTAAGAAAAAATGTATACTTTTTCGTACAAAATTTAAAAGAAATAATAATTTTTTTAAAAAAAGGACTTGATTGATATTAATATAATAAAAACTTTTTAAAAAATCTCTTGTAAGAATTGTTACATATTTTTTCGTACAATCTCATATAGGATAGAAATGAAAAATGAATTGTAAAGAAATCGTTGAGCAACTTAAATCCCATTCTTCTGAAAAATACAATGAGGCAAGAATCGGAACCGTAAAATTTTTGCCTCCGGATTATAATTTAGATATTTTGGGAAAAGATTATGAAAATATTCAAACTATGATTTTTAAAAACGTTTCGTCTTTTCAGGAAATAATAGATGCTATCGGTTTGTTGGAGTCTGAAATAAATCAATTATAAACTGTAATGGGAAAACATTCATATGAGAGTTTCATTAATTAGTATTACTTTTGACTCAAAACACTCATACGATTTTTCAGGTTGTTTTTTATGAACGAAATTTCAAGCATGGTCATTTCTCACAAAAAAGCGACGGTTGCAGAAATGGAATGCGCCTGGCCTTTAACCGCGGAAGAAATGCTCGAGAAACTGTACGCAAACGAGCATGTTTATGAATGCGTGATATTAAAAACGTGCAATCGCGCGGAAGTTTATGTTGTTTCCGAGAAAGGGAGCAGTCTTTTATTTAATTTTTCAAAGGCGGTTGGCGTTGAAACTCGAATTGTCGATTTTTACAATCATGAGGAATCTTTGAATCATCTTTTGCGTTTGTCGTGCGGTTTGGAATCCATGATTGTGGGGGAAGACCAGATTTTAGGCCAGATTCGCGACGCTTATAATTTGGCGGTCAAAAAGAAAACGATCGGCCGCATTTTAGACACGGCGTTTACCAAAGCGATTCAAGTCGGCAAACGCGCGCGAACGGAAACGAGAATCAATGAAGGATCGGTTTCCATCGGATCGGCGGCGGTGGAGTTGGCGGAGGATTGCCTGGGCGGGTTGGACGGAAAATCGATTATGGTTGTCGGCGTCGGGGAGATCGGAATATTGGTTGCGCGCGCGCTTGCGGATAAAAATTTGGAAGGGATTTACATCTCCAATCGAACGTATAAAAAAGCGAAAGAGCTGGCTTATGAGCTCGGCGGCGAAGCGATTCATTTTGACGATTTTTCAAATTATTTAAAAAACGCCGACGTTGTCATCAGCGCGACCGGCGCGCCTCATTATGTTATCACTCAAAAAACGGTTGAAAAGGCGCTTTTGGAAAGAAACGGAAAACCGCTTTTTATGGTCGACATCGCCAATCCGCGCGACATAGAAGAAACCGTCAATGATTTAGACGGCGTGACGCTTTGCAATATTGATAATTTGCGCGTCATCAGTGAAAAAACGCTTAAAATGCGCAATTCGGAAGCGAAAAAGGTGATTCAAATTATTGAAGAAGAGATTGATTTATTAAAAAAACAATACAAACGACAAAAGGCGGATGACATTATTGCGGCGTTATACAGAAACGTTTACGATATTCGCGAAGAAGAAAAACAAAAAGCCGTCAATAAATTCAGAGTAAAGCACACCATCGGCGACTTTGAAGAAACTATTTTGGAAAATTTAACGCACACGATTGCGAATCAAATTTTAGCGGAGCCGACAAAGATTCTTCGAAACGCCGCGGAATCGGATGACGATGAATTGTTGGAAGCGGTTGCGCGTGTTTTTAATATTCAGCGGAATTTGGAAGAAAATTGACGTTGTTTTATTAAAAACTGTAATTTTTGCATCTTTTTTGAGAAAATAATAAATACTAAATGTTAAAGTTTTATAAATCCGAGAAAAATAAAAAAAATAAAAACCAAAAAATAACCGATGTGAATTCAGAGGCGTAAAATATGGAAAAAATGAAAGATGTTCTTGGGGAACCGATGGATTTAGTAATTGTTTCATTAAATGAAGAAGAAGATTACGGAATCAGCATCATTTCCGTTCGGGACGATGATCCGATTTATGAAATAAAGATGTATCAGAATAATTTGGAAATCGAAGAGAAGAGTTTGGCAAAAGCGTTGGACGAGCTGGAGGATTATTCCAAGATTTTTACGGAAGAATCCAACGACATTTGTGAAATTTTAAACATTCATCGCGATTTTTGGCTTCAACCGGAAATAGACCCGGAAGAATGCGACAAACTCCCCGTCAAAGTCATCTCCGGGTGGTCGGAATTGGAAGAGTTGATTAAAAAAGGAAAAATAAAAGGGTTGTTCAACTATTTTGCGTTGGATGACAAGTGAGTGATTCATTCACTCTAAAAAACGTTTACAAAAACACACACCTTTCGGGTGATTTCTCTTTTATTGCGGGCTTATTTGACGGATCGAATTTTAAAAAACAGAATCTTTTCTCATTTTAAGCGCGGCGTTTTTTTGTCGGCGGCGGAGTGCTTTTTATCCGCAGCGTGGCGTTTTTATCGGCGGCGCGAATTCTTTTTTGCCGGAATTAAGGCTTCGTATTGAATTTACATGAATTTACACAAAATGGCGGTTTACATATTGAGTTTACATAGAATAGAGCTTTCAATTTTAGACTAAATTTGCAATAGCACTTGCATTTTAAGTTGGTTGCAACGCCTGCACTTTAAATTTACAACAGCGCCTGCATTGCCTGCATTTTAAGTTGGCAACAGCTCCCACATATTAAATTTGCAGCAGCGTCTGTATTTTAAGTTGGCAACAGCGCCCGCATAAATTTGCAACAACACCTGCATTTTAAGTTGGCAACAGCGCCCACATATTAAATTTGCAGCAGCGCATGCATTTTAAGTTGGCAGCAGCGCACACATATTAAATTTGCAGCAACACCTGTTTTTTAAGTTGGCAGCAGCGCCCGCATTTAAAGTTGGTAACAGCGCCCGCATTTAAAGTTGGTAACAGCGCCCGCATTCAAAGTTGGCAACAACACCTGCATTCAAAGTTGGCAACAACACCTGCATTCAAAGTTGGCAACAGCGCATGCATTTAAAGTTGGCAGCAGCGCCCGTATTTAAAGTTGGCAACAGCGCCCGTATTTAAAATTGGCAACAGCACCCGCATTTAAAGTTGGCAACAGCACTCGCATTTAAAGTTGACAGCAGCGCCCGCATTCAAAGTTGGCAGCAGCGCCTGCGTTTTAAATTTGCGATTGCGGTTCTCTTTTGAGTTTACGGTTGCGCATTTTTTAATAATTCTTACCGGCAAATGGCCGATAAAAGTGTTTTTATTAAAATTAAGAATCCGGCGACCGTTTTAACCGTCGGTTCAAATTTTGATTTCGTTGTTTACGCTCGCTTTCTTTGGCGAACGGCCAAAAAAAACGCGCCGCTTTTTGATGATTCCTCAGCCGATGCGAAAGCTATTTTATAGTCGATTCTCTTATTTTATCTGCATTATCGAATGAAATTTTTAGGAGAATGAAAATGTTTCCGCAGATCCGAATGAGACGCTTAAGATATGGAAAATTAAAAGAGATGGTCAGAGAAAACACGCTTCATGTGAGTGATCTGATTTATCCTTTTTTCGTGGATGAGACGGCGGAACAAAAAACGGAGGTCTCCTCCATGCCGGGCGTGTTTCGCTGGCCGCTCTCACAAGCCGTTGACGCGGCGCGCGAGGCGTACGACCTCGGGATTCCGGCCGTATTGATTTTTGGGATTCCAAAAAAGAAAGATTCCGAGGGCTCGTCTTCTTACGGGGAGAAGGATGTCGTTCAAGAAGCGGTTCGCGCAATCAAGGCCGAATTCGGAAAGGATTTGATTGTGATTACGGATTTGTGCATGTGCGAATACACCGACCACGGACATTGCGGCATCGTGGATGAAAAAACGCATGATGTCGTCAATGATTTGACGCTTCCGATTCTCGGAAAAATTGCCGTCAGCCACGCGAAAGCCGGCGCGGATATCGTTGCGCCCTCCGGAATGATGGACGGCATGATTGAAGCGATTCGAACGGCTTTGGATGAGAACGGGTTTGTAAACACGCCGATTATGTCTTATTCGTCCAAATACGCGTCCGTTTTTTACGGTCCGTTTCGAGATGCAGCGGACTCCGGATTTTGTTTCGGCGACCGCTCGGAGTACCAAATGGACCCGGCCAACGGAGATGAAGCGATTTTGGAAACCGAGTTGGACGTTTTGGAAGGCGCCGATATTTTAATGGTCAAACCGGGAATGCCGTATTTAGATATCGTTTATCGAATCAAGCAGGAATTTAAAATGCCGCTTGCGATTTATCAAGTCAGCGGGGAATACGCCATGATTAAAGCCGCCGCCGAAAAAGGGTGGCTGGACGAGAAAAAAAGTTTTTACGAGGCGTGCCTTTCCATGAAAAGAGCAGGCGCCGATATGATTATCACGTACTACGCCAAAGAATTGGCCAAGATTTTGAATGCGCGTCAGAACAAATCCAAATGAAAAGTTCAAACAAAAAAATCAAATTGAAAATAAAGATAAAAAACGCGAAATCGGAGGAGGGAAGAAAATGAATTTTGAAAAATCCGAAAAATTATACAATGAAGCCAAAAAAATAATTCCGGGCGGCGTCAGCAGTCCCGTTCGCGCGATTAAACCGTTTCCATTTTACACCGCGTCCGCCAACGGTTCTAAAATTTACGATGAAGACGGAAATGAATTTATTGATTATTGCATGGCTTACGGGCCGATGATTTTAGGGCATCGGCCGGCTGTTGTTCGTCAGGCGATTGAAAAACAGTTTGAAAAAGGCTGGCTTTACGGAACGCCGAGTTCTCTTGAAGTTGAAATGGCGAACCGGATTACAAATTTATATCCGTCGGTTGAAATGATGCGTTTTGTATCTTCCGGATCGGAAGCGACGATGAGCGCGATTCGATTGGCGCGCGGTTTTACGAAGAAAAACAAAATCATAAAAATTGAAGGCGGTTTTCACGGTGCGCACGACGCGGTTTTGGTCAAAGCCGGCTCCGGCGCAACAACGCATGGCGAGCCGAATTCACCGGGAATTCCGGCAAGCGTGACGGAGCATACGCTTCAAGTCGCTTACAATGATATTGAGCAGATGACAGAAGTCATTGAAAAGAATCAAAAGGATATGGCGGCTGTCATTATTGAGCCGATGCTCGGCAATGTCGGACCGATTTTGCCGGAAGGAGATTATTTAAAAGAGCTGCGCGCGGTCACGGCGGAAAATGATGTTTTATTGATTTTTGATGAAGTGATTACCGGATTCAGACTCGCGCCCGGCGGCGCTCAGGAATATTTCGGCGTGAAGCCGGATTTAACGACGCTCGGTAAAATTGCCGGCGGCGGCATGCCGATCGGTATTTTCGGAGGCCGAAAAGATATTATGGAAATGATTTCCCCAAACGGCCCGGTTTATCAAGCCGGAACTTTCAGCGGCAGTCCGTGTTCTATGTCTGCCGGAATCGCGGTTTTGGATTATTTAAAAGAAAACAATGTTCATGAAACTTTGAACAAACGCGGAGATGCTTTTCGAAAAATGCTTTCCGACGTTGTCGCGGATAAAAAACCGGATTATTATGTCGGCGGCATTGCGTCTTTGTTTGTCATTTTCTTTGGCGGTAAACCTTTGAATTATCAAGATGTTTTGAAATGCGATTCTGCAAAATACATGGAATTCTTCCACAAAATGCTGAGATCGGGCGTTTTTTTACCGCCGTCTCAGTTTGAAACAAACTTCATATCGCTTGCCCATACCGATGAAGATTTCAATAAAACGGTTGAAGCGGTTGAGAAAAATATGATTTAAAATGTAACGGGAAATAAAAATGATGATTATCGGAACAAGAGGAAGTCGGCTTGCGTTGGTTCAGACCAGAAAAGTCGCCGCTCTTTTAAAAGAAAAGGGCGTTGAGACGGGAGAACAAATCATAAAAACGGACGGCGACCGTTTTACAGATCGGCCGTTGTACCAAGTTTCAACCGGTGTCGGCGCTTTCGTTCGCGAATTGGATGACGCGATGGTTGCAAACGGGATTGAAATTGCCGTTCACTCCATGAAGGATCTTCCGACGATCCGACCGCCGGAATTGATTACGGCAGCCGTTCTTCCGCGGGATTCTCCGTATGACGTTTTGATGACAAAAGA
>JAVESN010000092.1:0-6369 GCA_034006575.1 Methanimicrococcus sp. | reverse complement strand
AAAAAAGTAAAAGTAAAAAGAAATAAAAAGAAATATTATTTTTACTTTTTACGTTATTATTTTTTCTTCGTTTTTTCCTTTATATTCGCCAAAAACTTCTTGGCGTCTGCCTTTGCATCGCCGATCATATCGTTTTGCCGGCGGAATTGAGACATGTCCGGGCGGGAATACGGGTTTGAGGAATCTTTTTCGCGGCGGTCATACTCTTCGTGGAGGCGCTTTAACTCCTTGATTTCCGTCACGCGGCGATAAATCACCTCGGCTAAGAAAAGAATCAGCGCCAAAAGCAGCAAATAAACATTAAAACTCACCGCCTCCCGAGTTTTGTAAGTCGCCGTCTCCCCATTGTGCTTGATATACAAAGCCTTGGCTTGAGACACCGTGTAAATATTTCCGCCGGTCGACTCCACCCGCTTCCTCAAATCCGGATTAACCCCGACATCCCGGTACTCCGCCGGATAATTCACCGAAATCGGATACCCCGAAACATTGAACGTTCCCGTTTGATTGAAAACGAGCTCCGTCACATAAACGTCCTCGGATTCCATCGTCAGCAACAACTTTTGATCGTTGAGCGTCAAAACCGGAACCCCGGGATCATACATATGAACGCGAAGCTTGACCGGCATTCCCACATACGCGTCCGGGCACTCAATCACCAAACCGCTCTCCTTATTCGGATCCGACATCACCCAATTCGTTGTCGCCGAAACCAATTTGGAACCGGGAGACGCGTAAAGCTCGGGCGCCCAATAATTCCCGCCGCCGACACCGTTATCGGTCGTCAGCGACGCCACGCGACCGAGACCGTACCGCCAAACCGTTAAAATCGGAGAGCCGTCGCTTGCAATCACCAACTTGTCCGAGCCGGCCTTCGGCGTCACCCCGTTGTAACCGCTGACATTCGTCCCCGAAATATTTAAATTTTGAACAATAAAGTGCTTTGGATTGGAAACGTAAAGAGACGCTTCCGTCACATTCTCATTCGGATTCTCAACCTCGCCGAGCAATTGAGAAAAATTCGGCAAAATCGGAAGCCCTTTTTTGGATTCGACATAAACCCCGTCGCCTTTGTAATTGCGCATCAAAGATTTGGCGTAAATATTTCCGCGCGAATCATAAAACGCGTTTGGTTTCATATTGGGCTTGCTCGTCGTATTCGTATACAGATTCATAAACAAAATGGTTGCGCCGTATTTATCCGCCTGATTGGTGGCGCGCAACAATTCGTTATAAGTCCTCTGAGTCAAAAGATTTCCGTCCGAAATAATAATAATCAACGGTTGACCCGAACGATTTTCCATCACCGGAAGCGCCCGTTCAAAAGTAAAAACCAAATCCGTTTGCCCGTCGCCCGTTTTCAAATCCTCGATTTCCTTAACCAACGCCGCGGATTCTGCCGGATTTCCCACAAAATAAAACTCCCCCGTATCATTCCGATTCTCATCGCCGATTGTGAAATAAGTCATATTGGCGTCGCGGAAATATTCGTTTTCAATAACGTTGATGGCTGATTTTTTCATATTGGAAAGAATGGTCTCATTGTTTCCGGCATTGCTGTTGGCGCTGTCCGAAACGTCCAAGAAAATATAAACGTCCTGAATCCCTTCCCAATCCGACGGAATCGAAATGACCGGCAACAACTTTTCAAAAGAAGAGTCCACATAAGAATATCCGACCGGATAATCGTAAGACATCTTGCCGCCGACCACCAAAAGACCGCCCCCTTCGGACACGTATTCTTTTAAAAGGGAAACCTCTTTTTCCGTCATATTTCCGATAAAAACATCGTCTAAAACGACCGTTTTGGTCGCCGAAAGGGCCGATTCCAAATTGTTTCCGAATTCGGACAGATTTTCAACAACCGTGACATTGTAAAGAGAGCCGATCACCTGAGATAAGGACGCGTCTTTTTCAGACGTGACGACGATGACATTCGGCTTTTCAATCACATAAATGGATTTGTTAAAAACATTGTTAATCGAATCCGTATCCGAGGACGATGTCAACGTGACTTGAAGCGTTTGCGCGCCCAGCTGGTTAAAACGCGTCGTAAAAGTCGTCGTCTTCTCCTGCTCTCCCTCCTCCATGCTCACGGTTTCCGCAAAAATTTTATTCCCGTTTTGCATCACGGAAAGAGAATACGTCACCGCCTCCGTTCCGGCTTGCAGAACCGTTATTTCGAATTCCTGAGCGTTGCCGTAAATAACGGTTTTATCCCCCGTCATTTGAACGCTTAAATCATTGCCCTTTAAATTCGGAACCACCGCAGAGACCGTCGTATTCGTTTGAACGGCAACGTCAATCCCTTCTTCCAGCGTTTTGCCGTAATTGCTGTTTCCGTCCGTAACCAGCAAAATTTGATTTCGGCCGTCCGCGTACTGCGCGATTTTTTCCCCCAAAGCGGTATAATTGCCGGTGAGAACGTCATATTTGACTTGGAATTTATCCGAAAAATAATCGTACAACTCCTCTCCGCCGCCGGATTCAAAATAAGTCATACTGGCGGTGTTGTCATCCACCAAAATCATATCGGGATTTTGATCCGTTCGCGTAATCGTCATAAACGAAATCGGATTGGCCAAAGCGATGATTAAAAGAACGGCAATCACGCTGCGAGAGCCGATGAGAAGCTTTTGTTTTTTGCCGACCGCTTTTTTAAAGAAGTAAAAAGAAATCAAAACGGCGGGAAGAAGCAGAATCAAAAGAATCGGCATTTCAAAATGAACCAATTAAATATCCCCCCGTTTTCGAAGCAAATAAAGCTCCGCTAAAATAAACAGCGCCGCCAAAATGACGAAAATATAAAAGACGTTATTCTGAATCTCATACAACTCCGGAAGCTCGCCGCCGCCGTCCGAGCTTTCAATGCCTTCTGCGCGCGGCAACAAGGAGTTGGATTCATTGTCATTGTACATATTAACGGCGATTTTCTTTTGCCCGATGGTATAAATTCCGGCCGTGTCAAACAAAACGCGGTTTGTACTCGTTTTCCCGTCGGGCGTCGTAATCTCCGTGATTTCCGTCAACGTTTGCAAAGTGCCCGCTTTGAGATTGTAATCCGAAATATCTCCGATGCCCGCAAAATAATCCGCGACGCGAATCCAAAACACCGGAAAAGCCGGATACCCCGCAAAATTATTCCAAGCGTCCTCGCCGGATTGATCGTTTAGCCCCACGTAAAAAACGGTTCCGTTCCCGTAAGAGCTGTAAGCGATGATTGGAACGCCGTTTGAAGTCACGACCGGATAAGAAGCGGCTTTTAAATCGCGCGTTTCGGCGTTTAAATACGTTTTCATGTAAACGCTCTCCAAATCCAATCCGCTCGTAAAGTCAGACCCGACCGCATAAATCGACGTTCCTGCGATGTTGCTGACGGTTTCGTTGATTCGAAGCGGCAACATTTTGGACAGATTCAACGTCTGATTGCCCGATTCTAAATACGCCCCCGCGACAAAAACGACGTTTCCGCCGGAAGAGACGTAAGAATGAAACGCGTTGACTTCCTCATCCGTTAAAACGCGCTCTCCCATATTGACCACGACAAAACTGTACTCCGGCGAGATATTGCTTGGAACTTCCGATGTGCCGAATACGTTTAATTCCGGAATCAACGAAAGCGCGACTTGGGACGGAAGTTTTTCGACCGAGCCGTTTCTTGAAATGTAGAGCACTTGAGCGGACTTGGAGCCGGGAATGGAAATATAAGCGTGATTATCCGAACCCATCACGTCGCTGGTCTCCAAACGAATTTCCGTCGTTCCTTGCCGGACATTTTTAAAAACGAATGTCTCAACCCCGTTTCCCGGAACCGAAACCGTCATCGGGGAGTATTCCAGGCGCGTGCCGTTTGGAAGCGTGGTCGTCACGTTCGCGTAAACGGATTGAACGCCGGTGTCGTAATTTCGAACCATGAAATAATAATTGTACGTCCCGTCGGATTTTTCCAAATACCCGTTGATGATTGCCAGATTATCGCTTGACGGGGAGCCGTAGGGAACAAAAGTCACGTTGAGCCCGCCGCCGAGAAGGTTTTTCGCCTCAAGCGGATTTAAGCCGTCCCAAGAGGTAAAATCGGATAAAACATAAACGGAACCGCCTTTTGCGGAGAGGATATTTGCCGCCGACGCCATGGCCGAGCCGATGTCGGCCGTAACGCTTTTGGGAGACAGGTCTTGAATAATTTTTTTGGCTTCGGACACGCTGACGTTTTCGGCGACGATGACCGGAATGGACTCGGCTAAAATAATCGTGTTGACTTGGCTGAGATAACGAGAAGAATCGCGCGAAGCTTCTCCGAAACGGTCTCCGATTTCCATACTGGCCGAGCCGTCAATGATGATGACCGTGTTTTCGTCGCTGTAGGTGTCGTAAGACAAAACGTAAGGGCCTGCGGCGGCGACGGCCAACAAAATCAAAACAAGAAACTGGACGATGAAAAGCGGGTCTTTCACGAATTTCGTGAGGGAGGAATATATTTTTTCCCGAGATTCTTCCACTTTCATTAAGAACATGACCGAGGGCATGCTGACTCGAAACGGTTTTGGAAGAAGCATGTATAAAATAATCAGCGGGATAATCGAGAGCAGCCCGAGGAGCGCCAAGGGAAATATGAACGGAAGAGAAGAAAGCGCCATTGTTTAAGCCCCCCGCTCAATAAGCGTCAAAAACGAATCAAAAACCGGCGCGTCCGTTGAGAAGGAATAAAATTTCGCGCCCGTTCTTTTGCAAATTTTATCAATTTTCGCGTTGTGCTTTTCAAGCTCCGCGAAATAATTCTTTTTAAAAGAATCGCTGAGATACGTTTTCATTTCGTCTCCCGTTTCCATGTCAAAGAAACGAGAATCTCCCGAAATCGGCAGATTTTTTTCAAACGGGTCTAAGACTTGAATCAATATCAAATCGTTGCCGGACAAACGCTGAACGCTGGATTCGATGTGCGCCGCGTCTTCCATGAAATCCGAGAGGATGACGACAAGGGAGCGCGATTTGATTAATTTTTCATATTTGTGCGTGCAGACGTCCAAATCGGTCGCCCCTTCCAATTCGCGAGCGGATAATCGGTCCGTTAATTCCAGCAAATACTTCACGCCGCGTTTGGGCGCGTTGATATCGATGTTATCGTTAAACGTGGATATGGCGAACTTGTCGTTTTTGCGAGAAACCGTATAGGCGATTCCGAGAGCCAGCATGGCCGCGTATTCGTATTTTTTAACGCCGTTTCCGAAATTCGGAAAGTCCATGCTTTTGCTGGCGTCCAATAGGATGTGCGCGGTGAGAGTTTTTTCTTCTTCGAATTGGCGCACGTAAAGCTTTTCCGTCCGAGAATAAGCTTTCCAGTCGACATCCTTCATCTCGTCTCCGGGATAATATTCTCGATAACCGACCGTATCGATGCCTTTTCCGATGCGCGTGGACGGGCGGTTTCCGGCGTAGACGGTGGACACGCGTTTTTTAATCGATATGTTATAGCGGTCCAGTTGCCTGAGAAACTCGATGTCAAAATTGTGTTTTGTTTCAGACATTTTTTTTCAGAGCGGGGTGTTTATCAATCGATTCTTAACGGGAGGGTTATTTTTTTCCGAAGGGCAATTTGGCTCGAAGTCCGGAGGATTCGTTGTCTTGCGGTTTGGGTTTTAAGAAACCGGCGTCGATGAGAAGGTCTTCAATCGCGTCGTCCGGCGTGACTCCGGAGCGTTCGGCTTCAAAGCTGAGAATAATTCTGTGCCTCAGCACCGGGTAAGCCATCGCGATGATGTCTTCTTCTGAGACGTAGTTGCGGCCGCGGATTAAGGCGCGCGCTTTGGACGACAAAATGATGGCGATGGACGCGCGCGGGGACGCGCCGTATTCGATTGCGCCGCCGTCGCGCGTTTTCATAACGAAGCGAATGGTGCGCTGTTTTAAGTCTTCCGATATCGGGATGTCGCGCGTTAATTTTTGAAGACTCGTCAGGGTCTCTTTGGAGATGCCGCGAGACGTTTCGGGAACGGTTTGCGCGGTGTAGCGGTTGACGATTTCGATTTCGTCTTCATAATTCGGATAGGGAACGAGGATTTTTAAAAGGAAGCGGTCGAGCTGGGCTTCCGGGAGCGGGTAGGTGCCTTCTTGCTCAATCGGGTTTTGCGTGGCTAAAACGAAGAAGGGCTTGTCCAAAGGATAGGTGTTGCCGGCAACGGTGACTTGTTTTTCCTGCATGGCTTCTAAAAGCGCGGATTGCGTTTTGGGAGAGGCTCGGTTGATTTCATCCGCTAAAACGATGTTTGCGAAAACCGGGCCTTGCTCAAAGCGGAATTTTTTGCTGCCGCCGTACTCTTCTACGATTGTGGTTCCGGTAATGTCGGCCGGCATTAAGTCGGGCGTGCATTG
>JAVESN010000011.1:0-25814 GCA_034006575.1 Methanimicrococcus sp. | reverse complement strand
AAAAACAAAACAAAAATAAAAAGAGAGAAATAAAAGAAGTAAAATAAAAATAAAACAAAAAAACAAAATAAGATGAACAAAATAAAACAAAAAAAATAAAACAAAAAAAATAAAACAAAAAAAATAAAACAAAAAAAACAAAATAAGATAAACAAAATAAAACAAAAAAAATAAAAAAATAAGATAAAACAAAAAAAATAAGATAAAACAAAAAAAATAAAATAAAAAAACAAAATAAGATAAAATAAAACAAAAAAATAAAACAAATATGAAATAAAAAATAAAAACAAAAATTGCCTGAAAAACGGCAATTTCTCATTTATTCAAATCTTTTTTCGGCAACGTCCCAATCAATCAAGTCCCAGACCTGTTTTAAATAATCCGCGCGTTTGTTTTGATAATCCAAATAATAGGCGTGTTCCCAAACATCGATGACGAGAATGGTTTTCATTCCTTTTGTAATCGGATTTTCGGCGTTTTGCCCTTTTTCAAGGGAGAGTTTGCCGTCTTTGTCTTGTGCTAAGAAAACCCAGCCGGAGCCGAATAATCCGAGTCCTGCGGCTTCAAATTCTTGGGTGAATTTTTCAAAAGAGCCGAAGGCGTCATCAATGGCTTGGGCCAATTTTCCGGTCGGTTTGCCGCCTTTTTGCGCGGCGAATTGCAGGAAATAAAGATTGTGATTGAGCACTTGGCCGGCATTGTTAAAAAGAGGACCGGTCGATTTTAAAACGATTTCTTCCAGAGAAGAGTTTTCAAACTCCGTCCCCTTGATTAATTCATTTGCCTTGTCGACATACGCTTTTAAATGTTTTCCGTAGTGATATTCAATCGTGTTTTTTGTAATAACGGGATCGAGCGCATCAGACGGATACGGAAGGGTAATATATTCAACAGCCATAATTTTCCTCCAAATAATTGTTGTCAGCACAAATACAACTCATATTTATAAATAGATTCACAAAAAGAACATTGAAAAAAAGTTTAGATGAATAATTTTTAAATTGTTAATGAGAGAGAAATTATAATCATTTGAAAAATTTAAAACATTGTTCATGATGTCTAAATCGGAAAGAAAATCGGAGATATCGGGAAAACCCGGTTTTGGAAAAGTCGTTTGACACGGCACGGACCAAAATAAAACAGTGGTTGAGATATACGGAGGGAAAAGTGGGCATACGACCGAAAAAACAATGAATTGTCCAAAATATTATGGAAATGCCGCCATATAAAATTTGAACCTTTTTTTAAAATTTCTACGATTTTCAAACATCAAAACATTTTCTTTTTCCTTTCTTGAATAAATCAAAACATTTCATTCAAATCAATTCACTTTCACCCCATTTGAAGAACTTTTATATTTTAACGGTGTTTGATATTCACATGACTCTTGAACCTGTTCACATGAAAGAAATATCGGATATCGCCGCGGGGATTGAGCACGCCGCGACGGACGAAAAGGAACCCGAAGAGTTAAAAGAAATATATGAAATGCTTCGGGAGCTTAAAATCAATGATAAACTCTTTCTTCAAGCCGTCGGCCGCCTCGGAAAAAGGACGATTGATATTCGAGAGATGTGTTTAAAAGAGGATTTGTATCCGATAACATATTCCTCTGACAGCGGCAGTACGAATCCGATTTTGCTTGAAAACGGCCTTTTTTTAGATGTCTGCCACGCCGCTTTGGCCTCGACGCCGACGGACTTAAATTTACACCGCAAACGAACGATTGTCTGCACCGGATTTACGGCCGGCCCGAAAACGAAATTATCCTCCACGGGAGAATGGAAATATTTTGACGACGGATTTTGCCGCAGCAAGGTCATTCAAATCGATCCGGCCTATTTGGAAATTCGCGCCGGCCGAATGGTTCATGATTATTCGATTTACACATCGGAGTCCGAGCATATTTTATGGTTGCAGCCGGAGATGGATTCAAACGGTTTTTTAATCATGGACGGCCCGCTTTATCCGAGGCAACTGATGTTTTGGTTCGGGACGGATTTGGATGAGACGTTTGGAAAAATTCGAATCCAGCATGAAAGAAACGCTCAAAAAATTATGCAAAATTACACGGATATTGTGGATTTTCATTTGAAAACGAATATTCCGGTCGTCGGTTTTGTAAAAACGCCTTCTGAAACTCAGATTGTGAAAGTGTTATCGGAAAAGTACGGCAAACTGCCATGGGCGACGGACACGCAATTTTTTAAATCTTTTTTAAAATCGGAAACGGAAAATGAAAACCACTCGGAAAATACCGTGAACCGATTTAAAATCAGCTACACCAATTGGTTTTGGCAACCGAATCAGTTTTATGGAAACGATATCAAAGAAAATTCGCCGCTGATTGCCGATTCGATTGAGTCCGACCGAGATTCGGCCGATTACACCGTTTCTTTTTTCATGGTCATGGTGACGATTGACGGGAACCATATTCTTTTCAAAATAGAATGCCCTTACGGTTTTATAAAAGAGGAAAACACCCGGCGCCGTATTACGGAAAAAGTTCTTTACGAATTGTCCGCTCACAGCGTTCCGGAATCATTAATTAAAGCCGACACGATGGCCAAAATCAACAACAACGAAAAAACGGAAATTAAGAATCTTTTTTCAAAAATTATGATTGACAAATCTTATAATAACACGCGCTGGGGAGACAATTATGAATACGAATAAAAATTTTAATTTTGATGAAATTGAAAAAGAACTCAAAACAAGCCGAAGTTATTCAAAGGAAGAAAACGGCAGCGAGTCGTTTCAAAAGAAGGATGAAACCGATGAAAACGCCAATGAAAAAATCAATGAAAACAGAAATGAGAGAATCGATGAAAGAATGAATAAAAACGGCAACGAAAGATTCAATGAAAACCACGGTGCCGGAAGCGATGAAACCTACGGAATCGTAACGACAAGCGTGGAGCCGATTGAAATTACGGAAACTCAATCTCAGATAGTCGGCTACATTTCATCAAACAAAAGGGAAAACGTTCGCCTCAGCTCATACGTTTTAATTCCTTATGAAAATGAAAAGATGTTTGGAAGGATGAAAAGACTGCGTTATTGTCAGGAGTTTTCGGTGGACGACGCAACCGAAATTCATGCGCGAAGAATGTTGAATTCCCATTCCAAGGGGCGGGAAAAAACGAATGAAGAAGACTACAAACTGTTATCGGATATTGAGCCGATTTGCATATTATATAAGAAAGGAAAAGACGGGCCGCTTCAAAGACGAATGACGGACAGAATTCCAAAACCCAATACGCCGATTTATCCCGTGGTTGAAAAAGAAGAAATTCAAACCGGTTTAAACATCCCCAAAGACGGTATTTTTTTAGGGCATTTAAGCGTCGGCGGAGAGCGGATTCAAACGAAATCAAGTCCGTCGACGGTCGCTTATTATTTAAGAAACGATTACGCGATGGGAGACCCGCTTGTGTTTCGGCACATGCTTGTTTGCGGCAGCACCGGAACCGGAAAAACATTTTTAACAAAAAATATCCTGCGACAATTTGAAACCGAAAAAAGCCGATACCGACAGCGAAGCGACCATAAGATTCAAAATAAACCGTGTTTGGTGATTATGGATCCGCAAGACGAATATTCCCAGCTTTTTGAAAACGGAAAATTGTCCGAAGAAGAGAAATTCAAATTCGAATCCGAAGAAATCGCATACGGTGGCATTCAAACGACAAAAACGTTTGTCGCCAAGATCAGCGGGGAGCAATACGCCGGAAAATCCAGAGCGGAAATCATTGAATTTTCCATTCCGTTTAATATCGTGAAAAACAATCCGTGGCTTTTGGAAAGTTCCGAGATGAACGAGAATCAAAAAGTAGCTTTAGACCTTTTAATCAAGGATTTCTTTGACGATTGTTATCGCAGAAATAAACCGGAAACGTATTCGGAATTCAAAGAGTTTGCAGAAGACCCGATGCAAAAGAATCACTATACGGTTGAGACCGGAAAGATTCATGAGGCGACTTACGACAGTTTGATTCGCCGTGTGATTAACCGGGTTCATGAGCGCGTTTTTGATCAAAGCGCGAAATCCGTGAAAGACTTATATGACGAAATTTTCAAGCCCGGCCAAGTTTCCGTTTTTCCGACGGAATATGTCAGCGACCCGCGGATTCGGGATTTAATCGTTTTAACGATGATGAATATTATTGTCAACAATAAACTCAACACGTCCGGAAAAGAAGAAATCAAAAACACGCCGATCATTTTGGTTTTAGACGAAGCGCACCGTTACTTGTCAAACGCCGCCGGAGCGCGCTCTAAAAAAATCGTCTCCAAATTCGCGGAAGCCGCCAAACAGGGAAGAAAAGAAGGGCTCGGTCTTTTTTTAATCACGCAGGACCCGCAAGATATTGAAACCGAAATTTTAAAACAAATCAACACAAAAATCGTTTTGAATTTAAACAACGACGCGGCGATTAACGCCGTAAAGATTCCGATAGAGTATGAAAAAAGAGTGCCGTATTTGAAGAAAGGGCAAATGATTATTCACAGCCCCGACAACGGCGACATCGTTGAAATTATCGGGCTTTCCGATTGCGTCGTCAAACACGAATAAAAAGATATATAAAGAAGGAAAGAACAAACTGACTGTTTGAAAAAATATAGACTGCATAAACGGAGAAAAATAATGATTGCCGAAATGTTCATGATTTTAATTGTTTTTACGCTGTATTTAGTGCCGATTGCGATATTTATGATTGTTTTGTATTATGTCATAAAAAGCGCCGTCAAACAAGCAATTGTAGAAGCAGGCGCGGAATGCTGCGGTCAGCCGAATTTAAGAGAGAATACAAAAAACAAACCGGAAAAAGAGAAAAAACAAGAGGAGAATGAAAAACGAAAAGAAGAAGATGAGAAACAAAAAGAAGAAGATGTAAAACAACAAGAAGAAGAAAGGAACGAAGAAATCACGGAAAAAATAAATTCGGACGAAGAAACAAAAGAGGAATAATTATGATGGGAGGAATCGGAAGCGTTGAAATAGTGTTGATTTTTGGAGTATTGTTTTTTCATTTAATTTTAATTGCCGGATTCTTTGCCGTATTATATTATTTGATTAAGACGGCCGTTAAACAGGCAATATTAGAATCGAGAAGGGAACAACGATAAAAAAAATAAGGAGAAAAAAATATGATTGGCGGATTTGGAACGATGGAACTTATATTGATATTACCTGTTCTTTTGATTTTCTGTGCTTTTATTGTAATTTTCATTGGAATTGTATATTTGTTGTCAAAAGCGATATCAAACAATAAAAATCTATAAGCGGCACAATATCGGAAGAATCATTAAAATTTAAATTTTTCCGGATTTTTTTCTCATTGCCGTTGTGATTGTTTTTGTTGTTTCTTATTCTGTTTTTTAGAAAGGAAAATAAGCGAACGAAATGAAGCATGATTTAAAAAGCAAATGGAAATGCCCTAAAACTCTTTCAAAAATCGGATCTTATTTTTTCGTTTGGATTTTTTTCATTTAGATTTTTTATTTAGATTTTTTATTTAGGTTTTTCTATTTTAATTCGTTCTCCTGATATCAAAAACGGTGAAGTTTAATACTTTCACTCTTCTTCGATTTTTTCTTTATATTTCACGGTCATAATGAGTTTTACCTCCCATTCGAAAATAACAGGAGGTCAGGAAATGACAAACATGAACCAAACGGAAATCATAGGTCTTCAAAATTCAAACCCGATTGTCACAAACAATTCCGCGAATTTTGAAGAGCGTATAAAATCAATTCAAAAAATATTATCGGAAAACGGCGCGGAGGTTTCTTTTGAAGAGATTGAAATCAAGTTAAAAGAACTCGCCGACGTTTACAAGGTTCCGATCGCGGAAGCTCAAAGAAGCACGATTCATTCGTTTTTGAAAAAATACAATATTTCAAAAGCGAAGGTGTTTACCGGAAAGGGATTTGCCGAAACCAAAAAAATCGCCGACATATTGCTGATGAGCCATCAGCCGGATTCGTGGGTGAATTTAAAGGGAAGGGTCGTCCAGCTTTGGGAAAACGCGCATGAGAGTATTGCGCAGGTCGGTTTACTCAGCGATGAGACGGGAGTCGTTAAATTTACGCTCTGGTCCAACGCCGGAATGGAGCCGATGGAATTGAATCAAACGTATGATTTCAAAAATGTTGTCGTAAAAACGTGGAACGGAAAAGTCAATATTGACGTAAATAAAGCGGCGAGCATTGTTTTATCGGAAGAAAAGATTGAAAATGTTCGTTTCGAAGGCGGTTTGGAATTAAAAGATAAAAAGAATGAAGAGAGAACGGTTTCTCAATTAAATCAGGACGGAATATGGACGGATTTAAAAGCGACCGTAATTCAGCTTTTTGAAAACACGCACGAAAGCATCGCGTTTGCGGGCGTTCTCGGAGACGAAACCGGAACCATGCGTTTTACGATTTGGAAAACATCGGGAATCGAAGACATTCAGATTGAAAAAACATACAAAATTTCAAACGCGATTGTCAAAGAATGGAACGGCAATTTTTCTCTTGAAATCAACCGCGCGGGAAAAATTGAGGAGTCGGAAGAAAAAATCGTCGCCAAACCCACGGTCTTTGAAGTTTCGGGATGCGCCGTTGATATCCAAGCCGGATCCGGTTTGATTAAAAGATGTCCGGAGTGCAACAAAGTCATGTCCAAAGGACTTTGCGCCGAACACGGCAAACAAAAAGGAAAATACGATTTGAGAATCAAAGCCGTATTGGACGACGGAAACAAAGCCTATGAAACAATCATCAATTGTGAATTGACACAAAGTTTGCTCCATTTATCGTTGGAAGAAGCCGTTTTAATGGCGACGGAAACATTGGATCCGGACTGTATCACCGACTTGATTAAAAATGGATTCATCGGGAAATACTATACCGTCAAAGGCATCAAAACCGATCGTTACATCATCGCGGAATGCGTCAAAAGAACAGAGTTCGCCAATCAAATAAAAATAAAAGAGCTCAAAGAAAAAGTGGAAACGGATCTGCAAAGAATAGAAGATGAATTCAATTTTAAAGAATTTGAAAAAATGATTGAAACCGTTGCCGAATTAAAATCCGATTTCAACCCGCGGGCCGAAAACAAAATCAAAAACAAAGCCGAATTAAAAAATGAAGCGGAGTTTGAGGTCGAAACGGGATTTGAAACCGAATTTGAAGCCAAACCGGAATTTGAATTTAAAACCGAATTAAAAAATGAAACGGAGTTTGAAACAAAACCGGAAACGAAAGAAAATCCGGAAACGGAAGCGAAGAGATATCAAAAATTATTAACGGACGACTCGGAGTTGATTTAAATGGCCGGATATTTCAGAGAAATTGCCGTTCGCATGTTTGCCAAGGAATTGAGAGATTCCGACTTGGTCTATCGCGAAGAAGAAGAACAGTATGCGCCGCAGTACATATTAACGCCGACCGGCGCGAAAGCCAACCGCATATTGTTATCTGGCGTCTTAACCGAAGTGGAGAATATCGGAAACGACACGGAATACTACCGCGCTCGAATTTCCGATCCGACGGGAACGTTTACGATTTACGCCGGACAATATCAAGCCGAATCCGCCCGTTTTTTAGCGGAAGCAAAAACGCCCGAATTTGTAACGGTGGTCGGAAAAGTCACTTCGTTTAAAGCGGACGACGGCAATATTTTGCTTTCCGTTCGCCCGGAATATATTCAAAAAACGGAGGAAGGAGACAGAAATATATGGATTGCGGAAACCGCCGAAAAAACGTATGAAAGAATTTTAGAAGCGGAATCTCAAATCGAAAACGAATCCAAGCCCAACGAGAATATCAAAAACGCGTTGGATCATTATTCTCCGAAATTTGACGAATATAAAAAAATGATTCTCCAAGCGCTTGAAATCGCGAGTGCGGAGTAAAAAAGAGAGAGGAAATCTCTATTTCCTTTTTTTATTTTTTTATTTTTTTATTTTTTTATTTTTTTATTTTTTTATTTTTTTTGTTTTTTTAGTTTTTATTTTAAATTTTTTAGTTATTATTTTGTATTTCATATGCCGGTTTTTAAAACATGTTCTCAGTTCATACAAAACCATTTCCTTTCTTTTTTATTAAAAAATTCGGGATAAGCTAATAAAGAAAGAAACCAAATAGAAAAACCATGAAAACTTATTTGCAAATTTGGTATAACAGTGACGGGAACTGCTCACCGCCATCGGAAGTCAACAATCGTTTGATGTCTCTTGGGTTTCAAATGATTCGCGGCCTTTACGATTACGTTTATGAATGGAATGCGAATGCGACACTTGAGGATGTCTTAAAGCTCGGCGACAAAGTTCATTTAACTCTTTCGGGAACCGGCGTCTTGTTTAAAATCGAAACCGATTCATAAAACGTGAGGGTAAAAATGACAAAATGCAATGCTTGCGGAAAAGAAGAAGCGGTTCAGCCGATTTGCGGCACTTGCGGAAAAACATATTGCGAAGAACATATTCAAAGACAAAATCACAATTGTTTTGTCGACCCCAAGGGTGTTTCCGGCGGACAAACGCGCGTCTATGTAAAAACATACGGCACGGGCGGCGCTAAAAAAACGAATCCGCCGAATGCGAATTATTACGACGAGGATCAATTCGAACAAAAGTACGGTTATGCCAAAGCGCGTTCACCGCCTTTTTGGAAAAAAATTATAAACAGCCCGACATACGTGATTATTTTAATTTGCGCTTTTTTGCAAGGAATTGCGTTGTGCGGGATGGTCGGGGTTTCAAGTTGCGCTTTTATTTATAATTCCTTGGTTTTATATTCCGGCTTTGAATACATACTGGCACGCCCGTGGACACTCATAACACATATGTTTTTGCACAGCCCAAACAACATCACCCATATTCTGTTTAACATGGTTACCTTGTTTTTCTTCGGACCTTATTTGGAAAAATTAATCGGAAAAAAATCATTCGTTTTCATGTATTTCGTATCAGGGATTGTTGCCGCAATCGGTTTTATACTCTTTGAGGGGAATACGGGAAACGGTCTTGTCGGTGCAAGCGGCGCGATTTACGGAGTGTTGGGCGCGGTGGCCGTTTTAAATCCGAATCTCCAAGTGTTCGTTTTTTTCATTCCGATGAAAATCAAATACATGATCGTCTTTTTTGCGCTCATCAGCATTTTTATGATGGGCGGCAGCGGCAGCACGATTGCGCATGCTGCGCATTTGAGCGGGTTGATTATCGGTTTGGGGTTTGGATATTATTATCGGAATCAGTTAAAAGAAAAGATAAAACAAAAATATGCCTGACATCATAAATGATTTGTGAGCGGAATGAATCCATCCCCGTTAATCGGAAAAAAATATTTAAAACCGTCGGAAAATGAAAAAATTCCGATTGTCGTTTTAGATTTTAAAAAGAGGTATGCTTGTTGGCTTCCCGACTTGAGGCATACGCTTTATTTTGAAAAAGAACCGGTGACGGAAGAATTGAAAAGAATCCGGCAAATTATTCTTTTAGACGTTTTATACAACGAATCCAAATACATCATAGAAATGACGCCGGAAGATTTTGAAGGATTTAAAACCGCGTATTCCCTTTATTCGACATACGGCGGAGAGATGTATTTTTATAGAAGAAAAGAAGGGCGTCGCATGAAAAATTATTTTGATTATCGCCCGATTCGAAAAAAAAATCAAACCGTTAAAAAATACACATTGGTTGAAAAGATGGAAGGCTGAAAAAAAGTAAAAGTAAGAAGAGTTGGAAAAAAAGAAAAAGGTTAGGGAAAAAAAGAAAAAGGTTAGGGAAAAAAAGAGAAAGGTTAGGAAAAAAAGAGAAAGGTTAGGAAAAAAAGAGAAAGGTTAGGAAAAAAAGAGAAAGGTTAGGAAAGAAGAGAAGAATTGAAAAGAAAGCGAGAAAAAGAAAAGAATTTAAAGAACAAAAAACCTGTTTAAAACGTCTTGAATTGAAACGGAACAATCAAATAAGAAAATGGCAATAATTGTAAAGATACAAAATTTTAAAAAATAAATTTGAAATAAATAATAGATTCAATATTAAGAAAATTCAATGTAAAAATAAATACCGATATAAAAAATACAACTATAAAAACCAGCGATGGGTCTTGATACTTATGGCAAATCCAAAATCCGGATTCGGATCTATTACAAAATATCTCTCTTCTAAAAAAGAAAACGAAAGGAAGAGAATCGGCCTTTTGGTTGACGGCCCGAATGTGATTCGCAAGGAATTCAATGTTGACCTTCATGAAATCAAAAATGTCCTCAAAGAGTACGGAAACGTGAAAGTCGGAAAAGTGTTTATCAATCAATACGCTTCCAACAAACTGGTTGAAGCGATTGAAAACCACGGGCTTGAGCCGATTATTTGCGCAAGCGATGTGGATGTTCGACTCGCCGTTGAGGGAATGGAATTGGTTTACAACCAAAACATTGATACAATCGCAATTGTCACGCGTGATGCGGATTTTAAGCCTCTTTTAAACAAAGCCAATGAAAAGGGAAAAGAAACCATAATTTTCGGCATTCAGCCCGGTTTTTCAATCGCGTTAAAAAATTCTGCCGATTATGTTATTTTATTAAAAGACGCTCAAATGACTTATGAAGACGAAGAGGAATCAAAAATACTTTTTGTGGATGAAGAAGAAGAAACGGAAGAAATTGAAATCGGTAAAAAAGAAGACGATGAAAATGAAGAATCGGAAAAACGCAATAATGAAAAATTCGCTCAGAAACAAAAGCGTTTTGAAGTCATTAAAAGTAAAGACGACGCCTTTTTGGAAGACTGAGGGGAATTCAAAGACCGGTTGAGGAATTATCGAATTGTGCAAGCGATACTTGCATAATCGGAAATTGCGGATATGATTCAGCAAAAGTTCTCATATATTTGAGATTGCGTACGGAAAAACCGGTGTTGTTTGGAAAATTGTCAGCCAAGTCTTCTGCCAAAAACTCAATAACTTTACTGCCCCATCCCTTTTGTTTTTGCAGTTCAAGGATAGAATGACCGATTTCCCAATACAAAGTCAACATTTCTGTATTTACTTTAAAAGCCGTATTTGTATGAGCTTTCTTTATTTTATTGAAAATAAAACTTAAACCAATTTTTATAATCGTAATTATTTGTTATATTATCCACGAGAAAACCTTCCGAATGATTGATACAAACAGATTTCTTGTTTGCGTCAAAAACATTTCGTTTTATTTTCAATTCGTTTATTTGCGATTGTTTTTTCGGCTTTTCAAATCAAAATTCACCGGAATTTCAAAAATCTTTTTTTTCCCAAAAGCCACCGCTCGGGCAATTTCAGCGCACCCGAGCGCCGCCGAATAATTGCCGACGGATTCGACCGGTTTTTGAAGCAGGCGGCTGATTTCTCGGCGGACCTCTTTATCGTCCCCGCCGCTTCCGGCAATCAAAATATCATAGCCGGGCGCGCGATGATCCCTCATTAAAACATCCAACGCCGATATTTCCATGGCGGCAAAAAAAGCCAACTTTATTTTATCGTCCCCGACGCCGGCGTTTGAAAACGCGTCGTTTGCGGTTTGGATTCCGCTGTCAACGTTTCGAATGGCGTTGACGTCAAGAGGACCGTGTTGTTTTCCGGGCGCAAAAATCGCGGCGTCGATTGCCCCCAAAATTTTCCCGTCGGAAACGGCCATTGTCACGGTGTTTGAACCGATGTCGGAAAGAATGAAACGGCGGTGTCCCAAAGAAAGCGCATGAAAAGCGATGCCGATTTTCTCGGGGCTGGCTTGATGAGAAAAATGATTCATTCGAGAATCCGTGACGGGATTGTTTTGATGAAGTCCCGGTAAAAGTATGGCGGGACAAATATTTCTTGAAAATAAATCAAAGATTTTTGTCCCCGCGTTTGTTTTTTTGCCGACGCCTGACAGTGTTAAAACGCCGCGGTTTTGAACAAGAGAAAGGTCGGAAATGTCGGAAATGCCGTCTCCCATGGAATAGGTCACGCAAGCCAAATCAATGTCTGACAGAGGCATTCCCATATTGTCTTCAATAAATTTCAAAATCGCGTCCGAATCCATATTTCCGGCAGCGTCTCGAGGAATTTCAAAAAAATGAACCAAATCCTCCGATAAAACCGCGAATCGAATCGAACGGGTTCCGTGATCAACGCCTAAAAAAATCAAAACAAATCCCTCCTTTTATTTTTCGTCATGCTCTCAATCGCCCAATTCTTTTTCGATTAAAACATTCAGTTCTTCTGAGATACGCTCTCCTTCCTCTAAATCGGCCGCGGTTGTGACCAATATGATTTCTTGAAAACTGGTGCCTTGCGTAAACAGCAAACGCAAATTGCCGCGCGAATCCGGGCGCAAAACTTTCGCGCGAAAACTGCCGCCGGAATGCCCTTTGCTTTGAATAATTCCGGGAATGAGTTTTTTGACGGCGCTGTGGGTCGACACCAAAGAAGCGATTTTTCGGCCTTTTCGATCTCCGATAATCGTGGTGTGGATACCGCCGCGTTTGTTTTTCCAGAGATCAGCCGAAGGAGACATAAAAAAAGAAAGGAAATAAAAGAAATTACAACAAATCGTTTATTTCCAGAAGGGGGATATTTTTGCCGTTTAAAAAAGTCAAAGCGGCTTTTAAATCACTGACGCGAGCGATTAAAATCGCTTTTTGATTTTTGCCGATAAAAGCGTAAGCGTAATCGATATTCAAATTTCCGGCGGCGAAAAGCTCGGCGATTTCATTCATGCTTCCGGGCTCGTCCGCAATCTCAATGCCGATGACATCCGTCTCAGAAACCGTGAAGCCCGCGCTTTTTAAAACTTCGTGCGCTTTATCGGGATGGTCAACAACCAATCGAACGATGCCGAAGTCACCGGATTCCGCGATTGTGAAAGCGCGAATGTTGATGTTTTGAGCGCCCAAAACATTTGCGATTTTTGCCAATCGGCCGGGTTTGTTTTCAGAAAATAAGGAGATTTGTTTAATGATTTTTGTCATAGAATCACCGAGGGATATTATATAATTGATTTTAAGAATGTTTTAATCCCATAAATATTTCACTTCTTCAAAGACGGCGGTTGTCCGTCACGCGCTTTGCTTTGCCTTCCGATCTCGGAATGGTTCCCGGCGCCACCAATTCGACTTCCGCGTGAAGGTTTAAAACGGATTTTAATTCGTGTTCGATTTTGGATTTTAATTTGTAATAATCATCCAATTTATCGGAGGCCATGTCCGCCAATTCCACTTGAATCATCATGCTGTCCAATTCTCCGACGCGGTCGATGACAATCATGAAATGGGGCGAGACTTCCGGGAATTTTACTAAAACGTATTCGACTTGTCCCGGGAAAACATTGATACCGCGAACGATAAACATATCGTCGGACCTTCCTTTTAATCTCATCAAACGCGGATGCGTTCGGCCGCATTTGCAAACGGACGTTTCCAATGCCGCCAAATCCCCGACACGGTATCGGATTAAAGGGAGGGCTTCTTTGATGAGCGTCGTCACCACCAGTTCTCCGATTTCGCCGTCGAGAACCGGTTCGTTTGTGTCGGGGTCTAAGATTTCAAAGAGGAACATATCGCTCCAAATGTGCATTCCTTTTTGTTCTTGACACTCGATGAAAAGCGGGCCGCTGAGTTCGGATGTTCCAAAAACGTCATACGCTTTAATCCCGGATCTTTCTTCGATTCGTTTTCGGAGAGATTCCGACCACGGCTCGGCGCCGAAAATGCCGATTTTCAATTTTGTTTCCTCTTTGATGCTGCAATCCATGTGGTCGGCCGCTTCGATCAGATAAGAGAAATAGGAGGGGGTGCAGCAAATGGCCGTGACGTCCAAGTCTTTCATGAGCGTGATTTGGCGCTCCGTGTTTCCGGAGCTGGCCGGCAAGGTTGTCGCGCCGAGTTTTTCCGAGCCGTAATGAATCCCGAGACCGCCGGTAAATAAACCGTAGCCGTAGCTGACTTGAATAATATCATCTTGTCCCAAGCCGATTGCGGTCATCCCGCGCGCAAGGGATTCGGCCCATGTGTCCAAGTCATTTTGCGTATAGCCGACAACGGTCGGTTTTCCGGTCGTTCCGGAAGAAGCGTGGTAGCGAACGACATCCGTATTTTTAACGCAGAACATTCCGTTGGGATAAGTGTCTCTGAGATCTTGTTTTTTGGTAAACGGAAGTTTGGAAAGGTCGTCGACGGATTTGATATCTTCGGGCTTGACATCGAATTCGTCAAAGCGTTTTTTATAAAAAGGAGAGTGCTCATAAACATATTTCACCAATTTGACCAATAAGTCGCTTTGCATTTGGCGCAAATCTTTGGGGTCCATCGTTTCAATTTCGGGATTCCAATAAGTCATTCATAAAACTCCGTTTTAAAATTTAAAATAAATTTTTGCTAATTCTTTAAAAAAGAATGATAAAACAGATATAAAAAACAAATGATTCTTCTGATAAAATTTTACATTTCAGAGAAGGAAAAGTCTTTGACTTGGTTATTTTTTCCGGTTTTTGAAGAAAAGAATATTAAATAAATAAAAATAAAAATAAAAGTACAAAAAGCAAAAATAAAAAACGGGCTGTAAATATCAATACGAAACGGCGCGGCAGAATCGACAAAACGCGCGCCTCAAAAATAAAAACAGATGAACAAATCTGAAAAAAACAAAAAAACGATAAAAATGTTTGAAAAAAAAACGATAAACGGATTTGAAAAAATAAAAAAATGAAAAGCGATTTTATTTCAATCGAATTCACTTTTGTACGAAATTAAACCGGACGATACATATCATAATTTCATTTTTCAATCGCTGACGTCGTTTAAATAATCCAATTCTTCGTCCGCCGAAAGGTCTGATGATATAGTTTTGCAAGGGAGCAGGCAATCACTTTCGCTGCTCAGAAGCATTTTTGTATAATTTTTACAATCCGCCATCAGCGTTTCCAAAGAACAATTGGCGTCGATTCCGGCAGCACCGCTGTGACCGCCGCCGGTTCCGTTGTATTTGTCGCCGACGTCTTCCATCAATTTTCCGAGATTAATACCGGATAAAATCATATCTCTTTTTGCGCGACCGCTGATGCGAACGCTGTTATTGCCTTTAACGGAGCCGACAAACGCGATATCTGCGCCGATGTTGGTCAGCATGGACGCCGCGGCGCCGCCGTAGGAGCTGACGTTTGTGGTTGCGATGAGACAATCTCCGACGCGCTCGACCCGGCAGCGCATGGCCGCTTTAAGCATCGCGATTCGAATGGAAATGTCTTGAGGCGTGGCCGCCATCAATTCTAAAGCGTCGAAGTAATCAACACCGCTGACTTCCATGATTTCGGAAAGCGTCTTAAAGGTGCTCGCGTTGGCATGTTTTAAATGACCGGTGTCGGTAATAATTCCCGTAATCATGGCCAATCCCATTTTGGGAGAGATTGGAATGCCCGCGGCATTGAGAATCCGGAAAATAATTTCCACCGTCGAAGTCGTTTCTTCGTGAATGTAAAATTCAGCGTCATCCAATAATGCCGTCGTTGCGTGATGGTCAAGCAAACAAAACTTTTCGAGTTTTAAATCGTTTAATTGACCGCGCGTTGAGGTGTCAACAACGACCGTTATGTCGTAGTCGCTCGGATCCGGGCAAAGAACGACGGGAATATCAAGTTTGTCGATAAGGTTTGCTGCAACACGATTGCAATCATCGACGATTCCGATTGTTCCGCCGATGGCTTCCGCCAGCGTATAAGCGCTGCCGATCGCATCCGGGTCCGCGTTTCTGTGGCAAATGTAGAGTATGTTCCGATAATCCAGGAGGCGATTGAAAAATTCTAAATCGTTCACCCTCATAGATGTCACGGCCGGCGTTAATCTTCTTCGCCGCCGGGAGACCCGATCATGCTTTGAAGTTGTTCTTGGAGTTGTTTAAATCTGGTGTTTAAACGCTCTTCTTGGCGCTCAATGGATTGAATCCGAAGAGAAAACGATTCTTGGCGGTCTTTTAAAGAAGATAACAAAGACGTTTTGTCGGATTTTATCATCAATTCTCCGACGGATTTATAGACAACGGAGTCTTCCGACGTCTTTTCTAATTCTTCTATCGCCATTTCGGCTTCTTTAGTCATCACGTCGATTTGAGATTTTTGCATCGCAAGCGCTTGTGCCTGCTGTTGAACTTGTTGAATTTGTGCAATTTGATTTTGAACTTGAGGAGAAAATTCTGAACTCATAATTAATTCACCTATGTTTGACTAATGAGGAAACAAAAACATTAAAATGTTTCTGATAAAAAAAGAAAAACAAATTAATAAAAGAAATAGAATAAATATAAAAAAATAAGAAACCCGGAAAATCCGGTTTTAAAGATATTAAAAACGGCATAAATGGAAAAATTCAAACGAAAAGGCGCGCCAAAAATGAAAAAGAGGAATGCCATACAGCGAAAAAAGACCTGATTTTAAAAAAAATAATAAAAACAGCTCACGGTTTTTAAAAGGTTTAATAAAAAAAATTCGTGATTTTTGATTTATAATTAAAAACGTTTGATTGCGGCATTTTTAGATGAGAGGGAAAAAAATAAAAAATAAAAAAAAGATAAAAATAAAAACAAAAATAAAAAAACTGAATTCAATGGAGAAATGCATAATCTCTGAAAAGCAATGAATTGTCTTCCATTTGCAGATGCAAATGCAAGCAACAAGAAAAATGAACGATCGTATGAGGGATTTTCAAGAATTCCTTAAATACAGCCTGAAACAGTTTTTCTGCGGATGTCCGTCCGTTTTTCAAAAGGACTACAATGAAAAATCAAAAAGAATAAATGATGCACTTCGCAATTGAAGATAAGTGATCTAATTTAATCGTTCGATTTCATCTTTTCGATAAGCGATCCGATATTGGAACCGACATTATTTTTTATATATCTGATATCGCTGCAAAAAAGTTTCTCATTTGCGATGGCATTATCGACCCTGTCAATAAAATCATAAAAATTCAAATCGTCTTTAGAATATCCTTTGTTTTCATTTGCCGGGATACTTTTTAAGATTTCATCCAATCTTCTCTCCGTGTATCGAACCCCGTCCATTTTTTCATTCAAGCACAATATCTTCTTATCCTCAGAGATAACTTCATCAAAATGAAACAATAACCATAATTCAAAGCACGGATTTGTCATGTACGGGTCAAATTTATTCTCTTTACAACGTATGAAAAAATCATCGCATTTAGAGGAAGTTCTTTCATCTTTATCTATAATTACGCACACGACATCACGGTCATTTGTATAAATATGTTAGGAAAAATCAAAATCGATATCCTTTTGATTTCCAAAAATTTCGCAATAAATTTCAAAACATACCTCTTTCGCTTTATCTAAATTTTTGATCCTTTTATTTTCATCAGACAAAGGCAGCAGACATTCACTTGCAGCTTTCATATATGTTTCAATTTTATCTTTTATCTCCGGAATTTCCTCTTCTTGAATCATTTCGTTGATGAAAGTATTGATAAACAAATCCGAAGAATAATTCCCGTATCTTAAAAAAGTGATATAATCTTCCAAGAGGTCTAACACTCTTTCAGGATCGCTGTATCCCGATTGCGTCGGAAATCTGCACAGCGGATAAATTTCAATCAATGATGAAATTCCAAGTTTAGAACGATGATTATTCACACCTTGAAAGTATCTCACTTCCGTTCTGTAACCCTCAAACGCCAGTATAAACTTACGCTTAACATTTAATCCTTTATTCTCGCGAACAGGATTTAAATTAACCGTTGCCGGTCTCATTCGTATCACCGCAGTCTATCGGGAATAAGGTTGAAAATACGGGAATGCCCCGATAACGTCCCTCCAAATACGCTTTGTCGATTTTTCGGTCCGTTCTTTCATTAAAATCTTCTAAAGAATACAATGACGAACTTTCATCCCGCTCTTTTTCTATAAACCATATTTCATCCCTTCTCAAAAGTTTGAAATCTATCAAACCGGATTCATGCGTTGTGAATATGAATTGATTTTTTGTTTCCGCCTTTTCTTTCAGGAATAATTTCACGAATTCAAATGTTAATAAAGGATGCAACTTCGCATCTAATTCATCCAAAATATAAACATTGTCCTTGGCGTCAGAAACAATCATGGAAAGCAACTCATAAAGACGTTGTGTCCCTTCCGATTCTTCTTTCATGTCAAACGACACATTCGGATTTCCATGATTGAATACAAGTTTCTCCAATATTATTTCATTTTCCTCGGATAAAGAAAGATTCCCCCTAAACGGTCCGCTCTTTCCGGATTTTATAGAAATCCCCGACTCCACAAATTCTTCTTCGTTTTTGTAACGCATTAGTTTTTCATGTATGTTTTCTAAAATATTTTTGGGTATGAAATCTTCGACATTTTCAACTTTTTCATAACTGATATCTGTTATTCCGGTTCCCAAAGCACATAAATATTGAGCCGTATCTTTTTCATTTTCTGAAACATTTATACTATCGAATGAGCCGTTGCCGAAGACTTTCACTTTTTGTGAGAACCAATTAAAAACATCCGAAAAAACCGAAAGTTCGCCATTGTCAATTTTCTTTTTTCGATTCATCTCCGTCAGGAATAATGTGCAGTTTAAGTTTTCCATATCCGCGACATAAACATCCATTCTGATTTTATCTTCGCCTTTAAAATAATGCGTAATTTTGTTTTTAATTCGTTGAAAAAAGATTTTATTGTCGTCCTCGGATTTCAACTCATACAACCATTCCGATTCTATCGTGCGATTGAAAAGAGTGAATTCAAATCCGTAAGAATAATATTTTCCCTCATCTTCAAATTCGAATTCAAAATAAGACGGTTTACATTTATTTTCAATAGACGGCCTGAAATATTTATTTGCCGGAATGGGTTTGCCGGAAACAATCATTTGTTTAGACTCGCCCATCGCTTTAATGAGATTCGATTTTCCCGAGGCGTTTGCTCCATATATCGCAGAAGTTCTAAGAATGCTGATTTCTTCAAATCTATAAGTATGACTCGGATGAGACCGAGTATCTCCACTGACCATCGACAATTCCTGTATTTCGTTGAATGACAAAAAATTGCCGACCTTGAATCTGATGATCATTATATTTCCTCCCTGGGTTGCAGCCTTTACACTTTTTACGGGCGTTTTCTAATATGTTGTATATATTTATATCGTTTTTGACGTCTTTTTATGACTCGCTTGCCAAAAAATATATGAATAGAATCACGAACGTTACCCAAAGTTTCGAGTATAATGTTTTTTAATACTCTTACTGAATCTCTTTTATGTTCCAGTATTCCATCGACCGGCCTGCAACACCGATGAATTTTCGACGATTTTTATTTCCAAAAAAAGCGCCGGATTAGAGATTTTGATTTTCAAACCGCCGACCCATCCCTCAAATTCAAAAAAAAGTCCGCACTCAATTTTTTGGCGGACCTTTTTTCATTTCGATTCCCATCCCTTACGACGCCGGTTTAACCGCGGGCGACGGATACAACTTTCCCAGCTTTTGAATGACGAGCGCGCCGAGCGCAAAACTGATGAGCATCACGAGGAAGTCTCCCAAAAGCGCGCCGATCCAAACGCCCAACAAACCCATTCCCAAATGAATTCCTAAAATGTAGGCGATCGGAACTTCAAACACAAGCACGCGAATGAGCGTCAACATCAATGAAAGCGTTCCCAGCTTCAACCCCTGGAACATGGAGGACGTTAAAATATTCGCCGGCAAAAATAAAAAGAGCAGGCAAATTATTTGAAGGAAATACGCGATGTCCGGCAAAAGATAAGCCGAATCCCCCGTCGCGAATATTCCCGCAATCGGAACGGCGAAGACAAAGACGAGAACGGCGACCACCGCTTCTAAAATCAAGCCGAATTTAATCCCGAAACGATAAACCGATTTGAGCTTTTGAATATCATGGCCCCCGTAAGAAACCCCCGCCATCGTCGTCATACCCGTTCCGAGCCCGAGAAGCGGCATAATGCCGATAGAGATGATACGCCATCCAGTGCTGTAAACGGCCGCGCCGTCCGTTCCGCCAACATTTAAGACGATCGCGTTTAACAAAACCGTTGACACGGACATCGTTAACTGAGAAACGGTCGCCGGAATCCCGACGATGATAATATCCCGAATCACCGGCCACTCAAACCGGAATTTTTTAAAACCAATCGTCACGTACGTTTTCTTCTGAATCAAAAGCCAATACATCACCATGAGCATGGAAACGCCAAACGAAATAACGCTGGCGTAAGCGGCTCCTTTAATTCCGAGCCCGAGACCCCAATCATAAATGAAAATCGGATCCAAAATCATATTCAAAACGGCGCCGACAATCGTTGCGAACATCGTTTTTCGGCTGTTTCCCTCGCTGTTTAAAATGGAATTGCCGATGTTTAAAAGGAAAATAAAAACCGAGAACAGAATAAATGGAACCATATAATCCGTCGCGGCCGCTGCCAAAGACTCCTCCGCGCCCATTAACAGAAAAATCGGTTTTACAAACGGAATCGCCGCCCAAAATATAAAACTCATGGCCACGGCCAAAACGATTGCGTGCGTCGCGAATTTATCGGCTTTTCTTTTGTCTTTCGCGCCGATTGCGCGTGAAATGCCGGACCCCGCGCCGACACCGATTCCCGTTGAAATCGCCAGCAGCGCCATAAAAAACGGAAACGCCAATCCGACGGCCGCCAACGCTTCCGCCCCGAGCCCGGAAACCCAAAACGTATCCACGATATTATAGACGGACTCAAAAAACAAAGCGACCATCACCGGAATGGATATTTTAACCATCGCCTTTTTCGGATTCCCGAGAAGGTCTTTGACCCCCTTCGTCATTTTATCGGCGTTTGGAGGTGTCTCAAAAATTCCCTCCCCGCCGGATAAAGAAACGTCTGCAAAACCGCCGTTTTGCGGTTGCGTCGGAGAGGCGAAAGAGTCTTGGGACTCTTCAACGGAATTTAAATTCCCGGTTCGTGAATTCTTTTTTTGAGTCGACATTAAACAATCCTCGTATCAAATACGGATAAAAGAAAAAAACAACGAAAAGTTGAATCCTTAAAAATCAAAAAAATGACCGATAAAAAATATGACGGTTTAAGACATTCAAAAACCGAGGAACTATATAAAACATATCACAAAAAACAATGACAATATATAACACGGGAAGGGTTTTTTAGAGCAATCGAAAAAGTAAAAACCTCTCGTAAAAATGAAGAGAGTCTTAAAAAAATATCCGCTTTTTTCATTTCAGAACGTTTATATATCATAATCTTGTTTTGAAGTGTTGCGAATTTTGATTCAACGAAAATCGTCGTTTTTAATCGTTTTAAAAAACCGATTCTTTTGAGTTATTTTCGACACAATAACACGCGAAGAAACATCGTTTCAAACGAACGGCGTTTTGTTAGTAACGGTTATTTTGAGGTTGATATCATGGCAAAAATGCACACAAAAAGAAAAGGCAAGTCCGGCTCCAAAAAGCCGCTTCGAACCGAAGTTCCCGAATGGTCCAACGTTTCCGCTGACGAAGCGACAACCCTTGTTTTGGAAATGTGGAAACAAGGAATTCCGACCAGTCAAATCGGTATGATTTTAAGAGACCAATACGGCGTCGGCGACGTCAAATTGTTGACCGGAAAAAAGATTACCCAAATCTTAAAGGACAACGAAGTCGAACCGCACGTCCCCGAAGACTTAACCAATTTAATCCTTAAGGCGCTCCGGCTCAGAAAACACTTGGCCGCCAACAAAAAAGACCTTCACAACAAAAGATCCCTTCAATTGACGGAATCTAAAATCCGAAGGCTTGTGAAATACTACCACAACACCAAAGTTCTCCCGATGGACTGGATTTACAAACCCGACACCGCGGAAATGATGTTGAGCAAATAATTAAAATCTTATAAAATCAAATGATCGGCGGCTTTTGCCGTCCTTTTTCTTTTTTTTCTCCCCTCAAAACGAGACGAAGTCCTTTTAAAATACGAGCGCCGGTCCCAAACTCAAATCGTTCGCCCGACAAAATCGCTCGCCCGACAAAATCATGCGCTTGAGAAAACCGCTCGCTTGAGAAAAACCGTGCGCTTGAGAAAAACCGCTCGTTTGAGAAAAACCGCTCGTTTGAGAAAAACCGTGCGCTTGAGAAAATCGCTTGTTCACGCATTTAACCCGTGCGCCAAACGGTAAAAGCGCGGCCGTTTTTTTAATTCAAAAAAGGAACTTTTCGTTAAAAACGCCGTTTTGACGGCGCTTCTTCTTTTTCTTCTTTGAAAAATCGGCCGCGTTTTTATTTATCATAGAAAAAAGGAAAACTTAAGGCCGAAGACCGCTTCCTCCCTGAAGCGTCAAGGTTTCTCCCGTTAAATAGTCCGCGTCCTCGCTTGCCAAAAAGACGCAAACCCTTCCGATGTCTTGTTTCGGATCCCCCAAGCGGCCCATCGGGATGGACTGAATGGTTCGGTCGTACAATTCGGGATACTCCTCTTTCCACTTGATTAAGCCCTCGGACATGACCAACGGACAGACGACGTTTACCCGGACATTAAATTCCCCCCACTCGGTTGCGGCAACCCGGCTCATCCCGCGAATCCCTTCTTTTGCCGCGGCGTAACTGGACTGTCCCGGCTTTCCGAATAAGCCCGCGCCCGTTGCGAAATTAATCACGGAGCCGCGGGTTTCTTTGAGGTGGGGAAAAGCGTGCTTCATGTAAAAGAAGGTCGCGTAAAGCCCGGAATAAATCGCCAAATCGAAGTCTTCCACGGTATGATCCACCAAAGCCACGCCGGATGCGGATGTCTGCGCGTTGTTAATCACCGTGTTTAATTTCCCGAAGGTTTGAATCGTTTCGGCGATGACGTTTCGGACGTTTTCTTCCTTGGAGCCGTCGGCGACCACTGGCAAAACTTTGACGCCGTATTCCTTTTCCAAATTTTCTTTGGCTTTTTCCAACTTGCTCAGCGTTCTGCCCGTGATGACGAGGTGAGAACCGGCTTCCGCAAAGGCTTGCGCCAATCCGTATCCGATGCCCTGGCCGCCGCCCGTAATGAGTGTGACGTTATCTTGTAACTTTTTCAAATGAATCACCGTTTATGACACTTTTGCGAAATTATATATAAATTACCTGCCGTTTTATGAAAAATGATTTTCATTTTTTCGGTTTATGAGATGAGTTTATAATTTATGAGTTCTTTTAAGCTTCAAACTCAATATTATAAGAAACGGATTTTATTATGACACACTTTTCTTTGAATACGGATTGACGGATTTTGGGCGATTGCTTTTAAAATCGCCAAAGGAACAACGCATCGAGTTTAAACCGTAAATTTTTGAAAAAGGATTTCTCTTATTCTCCTTCCTTTTTCTTCTATTATTATTACTCTTACTTTATGACCGGAGTTGAATTGATTATGGCAGAAACGTCAGCTCATGACAAATATGAATTTAAAAAAACCCTTGAAACCATTCGCGACAAAAAAGGAAGAAGCACGGAATTGGTTTCTTTATATATTCCCGCGGACAAACAAATCTCAGACGTCGCCGCGGATTTAAGAGAAGAGCACAGCCAGGCGTCCAACATCAAATCCAAATTGACGAAAACCAACGTTCAAGGCGCGATTGATTCGTTGTTGGCCCGGCTCAGATATTTGGACAAAGTGCCCGAAAACGGAATCGTTTATTTCACGGGGGCCGTTGACATCGGCGCGAACAAAACCAGCATGGAAAGTTACGTGATTCACCCGCCGGAGCCGATTGTCACTTACAAATACCACTGCAATTCCGAATTTTTCTTAGAGCCGCTGGAATATATGCTCAAAGAAAAAGGAACGTTCGGGCTTTTGGTGATGGACAGGCGCGAGGCCACCATCGGAACCCTTGTCGGGAAAAAAATCGAATCCCATCGCCGATTGACCTCCACCGTTCCCGGAAAACAAAGAAAAGGAGGACAAAGCGCCCAGCGTTTTCAGAGTTTGAGATTGATTGCGATTCATGAATTCTACAAACGAATCGGGGATGCCGCAAGCGAAATTTTCTTGGCGGTCGAGCCCAAGGAGCTGAAAGGAATTTTAATCGGGGGTCCCTCTCCAACCAAAGAGGAGTTTTACGACGGGGAGTTTTTCCACCACGAGTTGACGAAAAAAATCGTCGGACTTTTTGATATCGCCTACACGGACGAGTCCGGGCTTCACGAATTGGTGAACGCGGCTTCCGAAAAGCTCATGGATTTGGAATTGATGGAGCAAAAAAACATCATGAAGCAATTTTTCAAAGAATTGATTTCTGAATCCGGGCGCGCCTCTTACGGGGAAAAAAGCGTTCGCGGAAATTTGGAAATCAACGCGGTGGAAATGCTGATCTTATCCGAAGACTTAAGGGCGGAAACGATGACGGCCACCTGTCAAAACTGCGGGGAGTTCAATCAAAAGACCCGAACGTGGAGGCCCGGAGAGCACATTCCGAATTTGGGCGCGTGCGTTAAATGCGGCGCGGACCTCTCCGAAGTCGAGATTCGAGACGTTGTGGATGAGCTTTCCGAGTTGGCCGATAAGTCCAACGCTTCAGTTTATTTCATATCGACGGATTTTGACGAAGGGAATCAATTGATGTCGGCGTTTGGCGGAATCGTCGCGGTTTTAAGATACAACACCGGGCAGTGAGAAGGACGAGATGGGGTATGCCGACCGTCGTTTTTCCTTTAAAAGATATTGAGGAAGCCGTTTTTAAAGCGTCTTCTTTTTTAAAGGACGGAAAGTCCGCGGCTTTTCCGACCGAAACGGTTTACGGACTCGGGGCGATGATTTCAAACGAAAGCGCGGTTTTAAAAATTTATGAAATTAAGGGAAGAGCGCCCGAAAAACCGCTCAGCGTTTTAATTTCATCGGCCAAAGACATGGAAGAAATCGCAACGGACATTCCGAGCGCCGCTTTTCTTTTGGCTGAGCGTTTCTGGCCGGGGCCGATGACGCTCATTTTAAAAAAGAAAGCAGGAATTTCTAATCGGATTACGGCCGGAAAAGACACGGTGGGGCTTCGCGTGCCCGCGCATCCGTTCGCGCTCAAATTGGTTCAAACCGTCGGCCCTCTGGCGTGTCCGAGCGCGAATTTATCCAATTCCAAGGAGCCGAAATCCGCGGCGGATGTTTTAAATGAGTTGAGCGGGAAAATAGACTTACTGATTGACGGCGGAGAAACGCAATTTCAAAAACCGTCGACTATTATTGATTTAACGAAAGAGCCGCCCCAAATATTAAGAGTCGGCGGACTGGATGTTTCCGAAATTGAAAAAGTAATCGGGGGAGTTATACTGTGAAAGCGGAAAAGAAAGAAAAAATGAGAGCGAAAGCCCAAGGAAAACAAATCGGCGAGACCGTCAAAACGATAAACATTATCAATTTGGTCATCATCATCGGCGGTTTTTTCCTGACGCTTTTAAATTACAGCCCGTTGTTGACAAAAATCGGGCAGGGTTTGGTTTTTGCGGGCTCTTTTTTAATCCTTTTAACCATCATTTTTCAAATCATGGCGGCGAATAAACTCAGAAAATAATTTTAAACCGCTCAAAAAAATTCAAAAAAACCATTCAAACAAACTCATTCAAACAAACTCATTCAAACAAACTCATTCAAACAAACTCATTCAAACAAACTCATTCAAACGAAATTCGGGTCAAACGTATGGAAAAAAAACCGGCACAAAGCGACTTTATGCAACACTATTTCGCGGGGCTTGAAGCGAAATTGCTCAAAGAGATGGAGATTGCAAATATCGCTCGCTCCCGCGGGGAAGACCCGCACCCTTACGTTGAAATCCCCTTGGCCA
>JAVESN010000095.1:0-6130 GCA_034006575.1 Methanimicrococcus sp. | reverse complement strand
CAAAGCGACTTTATGCAACACTATTTCGCGGGGCTTGAAGCGAAATTGCTCAAAGAGATGGAGATTGCAAATATCGCTCGCTCCCGCGGGGAAGACCCGCACCCTTACGTTGAAATCCCCTTGGCCAAAGATCTGGCGGACCGCGTCGAGAATTTAATCGGCGTCAAGGGGGTTGCCGCTCGTATTCGAGAAATTGAAGAGGAGGGGAAAAACCGCGAGGAAGCCGCGCTTCAAATCGGAAAGGAAATCGCCGAAGGAAAAGTGGGGGCGTTTAAAAACAGGGAGGCGGCGGTGGACGCGGCGATTCGGGTT
Source organism: Methanimicrococcus sp. (assembly GCA_034006575.1). GTDB lineage: Archaea > Halobacteriota > Methanosarcinia > Methanosarcinales > Methanosarcinaceae > Methanimicrococcus. Next base: position 5,818 of record JAVESN010000095.1, on the reverse strand, counting down.
TCCATGGCGGTCATTACGGAAGGCGTCGTCGCCGCGCCGATTGAGGGCATTGCGGAGGTCAAGATTGATAAAAACAATGACGGGAGCGAATTTTTAAGGATCTATTATTCCGGGCCGATTCGAAGCGCCGGCGGAACCGCTCAAGCGCTTTCGGTTTTGGTGGGGGATTACGTTCGCCGCAGCATCGGGCTGGATCGGTTCAAGCCGAGAAAAGAAGTGGTTGAGCGGTACGCCGAAGAAATTCGCATTTACAAGCGCACTTCTTCTCTTCAATATTCTCCGACGGACGATGAAATCCGTTTGATTGTCGAGAATTGTCCGGTTTGCGTTGACGGGGATTCCACCGAAGAGGCGGAAGTGGAGGGGTATCGCAATTTGCCCGAAATTCCAGGAAATCGGCTTCGCGGCGGAATGGCGCTTGTGATTGCGGAAGGCATGATTTTAAAGGCGCCGAAAGTGAAAAAACACGTTGACACGCTGAAAATGGACGGGTGGGAGTTTTTAGACACATTGATTGCCGGAACCAAAACGGAAGACAAAAAGGGGGACGACGCGCCGGAAGCGGTCGGAAAGCCCGGGGCGGTTACGCTTAAGGTCAAGCCGAAAGCGAAATATATTCAGGATTTGATTGCGGGGCGGCCTCTCTTTTCTCACCCGTCGCGGGAGGGGGGTTTTCGTCTCAGATACGGGCGCTCTCGAAACACATCGTTTGCCGCCGCCGGCATCAGCCCCGCGTCGATGTTTATTTTGGATGATTTCATCACCAACGGGACGCAATTAAAAGTGGAGCGGCCCGGAAAAGCGGCCGGAATGGCGGCGGTCGATTCGATTGAAGGGCCGACGGTTCGTTTGAAAAACGGGGACGTGCTTCGGGTGGACGATGACGTTACGGCGCGAAGAGTCAAGCCCGATGTGGAGTATATTATAGATGTCGGGGAGATTTTGTTCAATTACGGCGACTTTTTGGAAAACAATCATGTTTTGATGCCGTCTCCGTATTGTTTTGAGTGGTGGCTTTACGATTATGAAATCATTTTCAATCAATTGCCGGCGCCTCAAAAGGAGGGCGGTCGTTTTCCTTTGCCGAGCGAATTTGAAAAATTAAAACATATTTCCGAAGAGGACGCTCTTTATTTTGCCGAATTCGGCGTTCCGCTTCATCCGGATTTCAATTATTTGTGGCATGATTTGTATCCCAAAGAGCTGGATGAGCTGGCTTCTTTTATCGCCGAAAGCGGGCGAATCCTTTTTTATAAAGACGCGGATGAGGTGGAAAGCGGCGAGACCGAAAGAGGTGAGGGAGTCGAGAAAAAATATTTGGCGCTTCCTTATGATTCCGCGGTCGCTTGCGGGATGAAGAGCAGACTTGAAAATATTTTAATTCCGCATTCGGTTCGGGAAATCGGGGGGGAGATTTTAATTTTAATCGAGTCGCCGGCTCATCTTTTAAAATCTCTCGGGGTGTCTGTTGAGGGGAATTCTCTTTTTAAAACCTGGACTTTTGAAGCGGTTCAAAAAGCCGGGGCGCAAACGGCGGTGGACATGGTTTGCTTGGTTTCAAACATGACGGTAAAAGCGCGCTCTCCGTCTCGAATCGGCGCGCGCATGGGGCGGCCCGAAAAATCGGCGCTTCGTAAAATGACGCCGGCGGCTCAGGTGTTGTTTCCGATTGGCGATCACGGGGGAAAGACGCGGAATTTGGTCAACGCTTCGGAATACCGCGAGGATATGAACGCGGTGACCGGGAAGTTTGAAATTAAAATCGGTATGCGCGTTTGTCCGCGTTGCGGGCGGGAGACGCACAAATGGCGGTGCGGGTGCGGGGAGTACACGATTGAGCGGCTGTTTTGTCCGCGCTGCGCGATTGAGACGTCCGACCATGTGTGTCCGAAGTGTGAACGGCCGACGGTGGGCGGGCGGAAAAAAGCGATTGAGTTTCGCCCGATTTATAAAGAGGCGATTGAGCGGTTGGGCGTTCGGGATAATTTCAATTTGATTAAGGGTGTTAAAGAGTTGATGAGCCGCTCTAAAACACCCGAACCGCTTGAGAAAGGAATTTTGCGCGCGCTCAATGATGTTTTTATTTTCAAGGACGGCACCGTTCGATACGATATGTCGGATATTCCGTTAACGCACATTCGGGCGGACGAACTTGGAATCACGGCGCGGGATTTGAGAAAGCTCGGGTATGAAAAAGATATTTGCGGGGAGGAATTAACGCGCGACGATCAAGTCGTTTGTTTGTTCGTTCAGGATTTGGTGGTTTCCATCGATTGCGCGGAATATTTGCTCAAAACGACGCGGTATGTGGATGATTTGCTTGAGAAATATTACGGGGTTGAGGCGTATTACAAGTGCGACTCCATTCATGATTTGCTCGGGGTGATGCTCATCGGCCTTGCGCCGCACACGTCGGCCGGCGTTTTGGGGCGCCTGGTTGGGTTTACGAGCGCTTCCGTCGGTTTTGCACATCCTTATTTTCACGCGTCCAAGCGGCGAAATTGTGACGGGGATGAGGATTGCGTGATGCTGCTGCTGGACGGGATGTTGAATTTCTCGCGGGAATACTTGCCGGACAAGCGCGGCGGACAAATGGACGCGCCGTTGGTTTTAACGATTCGAATCGATCCGAATGAAATCGATAAGGAGGCGCATAATATCGATATGTGCGCGCGGTATCCGCATGAGTTTTATTTGGCGACGGAAGAGTACAAGAGCCCGACGGAAATTTCAAAAATCATGGATTTGGTCAGCGGGCGGTTAAAGACGCCGGATCAATACGAGAATTTCATGTTCACGCATTCCACGACGGATATCGCCAAAGGGCCCGCGTTTTCCGCGTACAAAACGCTGGATACGATGATGGACAAAATGGAAGCTCAGCTTCAGCTGGCCGAAAAAATTCGCGCCGTTGACGAGTCCGACGTCGCGGAGTTGGTTTTAAAATCTCACTTCCTGCCCGACATCATGGGCAATTTGCGCGCGTTTTCCAAACAGACTTTTCGGTGCATCAAATGCGAAGCCAAATACCGTCGCCCCCCCCTGACCGGAACGTGCCCCAAATGCGGCGGCGGAAACATCATCCTGACCGTCCACGAAGGCGCGGTTCGAAAATACGTCGAAGTTTCCAAAGAAGTCGCGATTAAGTACCACGTTTCGGAATACACGCTTGAGCGGATTGAGCTTTTGGAGCAGGACATCATTCAAACCTTTGAAAACCACCGCATTAAGAAAACGTCCTTTGCGGATTTTATGTGATTTTTTCTTTTTTTTGTTTTTTTCTTTTGGTTTGTATTTGTTTTTTTTGTTTTGTTTTGGTTTGTATTTGTTTTGTTTTGTATTTGTTTTGTTTTTGTTTTGTTTTGTTTGTATTTGTTTTGTTTTTTTTGTTTTGTTTTGTTTTGTATTTGTTTTGTATTTGTTTTGTTTTGTTTTTGTTTTGATTTTTCGTGGACGGTAGGTAGCCGTGCCCACGTTCGCGAAGCGAACGGCTGTTCTAAAAAAGAATAGATGCAAGTAGAATGCAAAACGTTGACCCTGTGCAACTCAAAACGCTGAACAACTGCAAAACGAAAACGCTGAATAACTGCAAAACGAAAACGCTGACCAACTGCAAAACTAAAGCGCTGACCAATTGCAAAACTAAAACGCTGACCAAATTGCAAAACTAAAACGCTGACCAAACTGCAAAATTAAAACGCTGACCAACTGCAAATGAAAACGCTGACCAAATTGCAAAACTAATAAACAGCGGCAACAAACTCAAAAAAAAGCCGCGCCAAACAGCGAAACTGTCCGGCAAAATTTAAAAAACTAAAATGGAAAAAACAGAGAGTGATTTTTTTATTTGATATTTTTTGGTTAAATCCGCAAATTTCCGATTGTTTTTGTTCGTTAATAAAAAAACCACTGCTTTTTTTATTTGATATTTTTTGGTCGAATCCGCAAATTTCCGATTGTTTTTTGTTCGCTTCGCTTACAAAAAAATCGAAAATGGGCGGTCGTATTTGAGATTTTCAAACATTCCTTAAATACAGCCCGAACTTTTTTTCCGCGGATGCCCTGTCCGGTTTCCAAAAGGAGGACTACGAAAAATAAATAAAAAGAAAATAAATAAAAAATCAATAAAAACCGATATCGCTTTTTGATTTTTTGAAACGGGCGATTGTTTCGCTGTTTGGGCGCCGCTTATTTGTCGCGATTGCGTCTTCGCTTTATATGTGTTTTCAACGATAATGCGACTTTCTTTTTGATTCATTGTCTGTGATTCGTTGTCCGTGATTCGTTGTCGGTGATTAATTGTCGGTTTTTCTTTTTCCCTTTTCCATTTCTCTTTCCACGATTTTCATGGCGCATAAGTTTCCGCACATCGAGCAGGCGTCTGATTCCGAGTTTCGGGATTCTCGGATGGCTTTGGCGTGCTCGGGGTCAATCGCGAGGCGGTATTGGGCTTCCCAGTCCAGCTCTTTTCGGGCTTGTCCCATGGCGTTGTCGCGCATTTGCGCTTTTTCTTTGACGCCCTCTTTGATCAAATCCGTCGCGTGCGCGGCGATTTGTGTCGTCAGCATTCCGGTTTTAATATCCTCCGCGGTCGGGAGCGCCAGGTGCTCGGACGGGCTGACCATGCACAAAAAGTCGGTTCCGGCAGCGCCGGCGATGGCGCCTCCAATCGCGGAGGTGATGTGGTCAAATCCGGGGGCGATGTCGGTCACAATCGGGCCGAGAAGGTAAAGCGGCGCTTGGTGGCACGTTTCTTTCATGAATTTGACGCTCATCTCGATTTTGTCCAACGGAACGTGGCCGGGGCCCTCGACAAACGTTTGAACGCCGGCTTTTCGAGAGCGTTTGACAAGCTCGCCGAGGACGAGGATTTCTTCAAACATCGGCGCGTCTGCCGCGTCGTGAACGCAACCGGGGCGCATTCCATCTCCGAGGCTGAGCGTGACATCGTATTCCCGCGCGATTTCAAGCAAATAATCAAACTCCTTGTAAAACGGATTCTCAGACCCGTTGTGCCTCATCCACGCCACCGTAAAAGAGCCGCCGCGGCTGACAACCCCCGTGATTCGGTTCGACGCCATCAATTTGTCCACCGTGTTTTGATTAATCCCGCAATGGACGGTTACAAAATCCACCCCCTGCTCGGCGTGGCGGCGAACCGCGTTAAACATGTCATCCGCCGTCATCTCCACAACCATCGGCGCGGTGGCCGCGGCGTCATAAAGCGGAACGGTTCCGACGGGAACGGAAATCTCGGATAAAATTCGTTTTCGAATCGCGTCCAAATCGCCGCCCGTTGAGAGATCCATAATCGCGTCCGCCCCGTATCGAACCGCTGTTTTGGCTTTATTGATTTCATCGTCGGCATCCATATAATCGCGGGACGTTCCGATGTTGGCGTTGATTTTCGTGCGCATATATTTGCCGATTCCGGTCGGCAAGGTATCGCGAGTCGCGTTTTTTGGAATCGCCACAAGCCCTTTGGCCACAAGCGAACAAAGTTTTTCGGGAGCAATGTGTTCGGCTTTCGCAACCGTTAAAATCGTTTCACCGATTCTTCCGAATCGGCATTCATCCATGAGAGTGGTTTGCGTCATATGCTTTCCCTTACATTTTTTATTTATATATATCGTTTGAGTGAATCGGCGATTCTTTTTTATCTGTCATTTTTTTCATTCTCCTTTTCTCCTCTCTATTATCCTTTCTTTTCTCCCTTCTATTATCCTTTCTTTTCTCCCTTCTATTATCCTTTCTTTTCTCCCTTCTATTATCCTTTCTTTTCTCCCTTCTATTATCCTTTCTTTTCTCCCTTCTATTA
>JAVESN010000040.1:0-15468 GCA_034006575.1 Methanimicrococcus sp. | reverse complement strand
TCTATTATCCTTTCTTTTCTCCCTTCTATTATCCTTTCTTTTCTCCCTTCTATTATCCTTTCTTTTCTCCCTTCTATTATCCTTTCTTTTCTCCCTTCTATTATCCTTTCTTTTCTCCCTTCTATTACCCTTTCTTTTTTCCTTCCTCTTTTCCTTCTCTTTCTTCTCCCCCAAAATCAGGAGCCTTTCATTTTTTTCCAAATAAGCGGCATCCGGTTTTATTCAAAGCGCGGCGGGCAAAAAGAGAACGAAAGACGCAAATTTTTAAGGATTCTTAAAAAAGAAGAGTGTCCGTCAAAAAGAAAAAATAATAAAAAAAAACAGTGACAAAAAATAAAGTAAACTAAAAAACGAAAACGAATCAAATGAAAAAAGATGATAACACAAACGAAAAAAGATGAAAACAAATCAACGAAAATATAAAAAAACGGAGCGAGTGTTTGAATTCTTCGCTCCCTTTTTATTTTAATTCTTTATTTGATTTTTTATTTGATTTAAATGGCTCTTTTTTCTTCCGGCTTGATAAAGTCGGTCAAAATACCCATGTCGCGAAGCGTTTCCATGATTTCCGTGTAAGCCAAATAAATTTCAACTTCTGCGATATTCGTTTTTTCAACGCGCGGTTCGGCCGCAATCCAAATTTCGCGTTCGTTGTTGCCGCGTGAAATCACCGGGCAGGAGAGCAAGTCCCCGTGGGTGAGACGGTAAACAGCATTCGTTCCGGAGGATGTAAACCACGCCGTGTTCTTCGCTCGAAGCGCTTCGATAAAGCGGTCCCAGTTCAAGGGCGTCGACGCTTTCAAATCCAATTGAAGGTGTTCGCGCTCACCGTTAATTTCCGCTTGGAGAACCTCTTTGTATCCGCCGTATTCCTCCGTTTGGGTGTTGACAAAAGAAACCTCGTCGGTTTCAAGTTTTTTGGCTTCCTCTTCAAAGAAAGGCGCCAAATTGTAAACAGAAGACTTTTTGGTCATCAATGAAACGATGATGAGCGCGATTGCGCTGAGCGCCATACTGATGATAACGCCGTGGCAGCTGAAAATCGGACCGATGTACGGAACGACAATCGTATCCAAATAATAAACGCCCGCCGCGTTTTTACCCATATACATATCCATTAAAACCATTCCAATCTGACAAACGCCGCCGACAACCAATGAAGCGATTGCACCTTCTTTGGTCGCGCGCTTCCAGAAAAGCCCCACCATCAACGGGAAGAAGTAAGCGGCGCTGGCGATGTACGTGGCGATGTGAATGTACTCAATGATGTTCAAATCGGTAAAAGCAATCGCGATCGCACCAATAATGATAATCAAAACGGCGATTCGGTTCACGATTTTTAATTCCTTCATCGTCGCGTCGGGTTTGATGTATCTTTGGTAAACGTCGCGAGAAAGGGTTGAACCGCCGGACGTCGCAAACGTGTCCATACAAGACATGGCCGCCGCGGTCAAGCCGAGAGAAATGAAAACGATTCCGATGGTCGAGAAGTTGTTCAAAGAGAAGTTCAAAAGAGCGACTTCCGCATCATCCATCGTTGTGATTTCCGGGAACAAGTAACGGAGGCTGAGGCCGAGAAGACAGCAGGAAATACCGAAAATGAGGAAAATCAAAAAAGAGCCGAAGAAGAAACCGTTTCGAGCGTTCTTTTCATCTTTTGCGGCCCAAACTTTTTGCCACTGGTCGTGCTCGGAAATCCAGCCGGGAATAATCGCGACGCAGAATATAATCACAAGCGGCAAACCGATTGAAAACGGATTCCACCATCCGGTTCCGCTTTGGGAGGATGAAATGAAGTCGCCCACCGAAAGCGCGCTCACATCGGACGCGGTAAACAATATGAAGACGGCCAAAAAGATGGTCACCGTCGCCAAAAGGATGTATTGAATCACGTCGGTCCAAACAACGGCGGACAAACCGCCCAGCAAAACATAAGCCGAAACGGCCGCAGCGATTAAAATCGCGGCGTAAATCGGATTTAAGCCGAAGAACACGTTAAAAATAAGCATCAAACCGGAAACATCGGCCGCCGCAAAAAGCATCATGACGACGGTTACAATCAAAGCGACGGGAAGGCGTATGGAGCCGGCGTATCTTTGTTCCAACAATTCCGGCTGCGTAATGGCCGGCAAACTTTTAATTTTGGAAACCAAAAGGCCGATTGTAAAAAGAGCGATGACGTTGGGCGCGGCAAACGTCCAAATGGAGCCCAAGCCGCCGAGCAAATAAGAAGCGGTCACCGCTAAAATGCCGCCGCCCGTAATCCAGGAAGCCGCAGCGGAAAAACCGATCGGGATGTAGCCGAGTTTTCTTCCGGCCAACCAGAAATCGACAACGGATTTCTGTTTTTTACTGTAGTACCAGCCGATGGCAAGCAATACAAAAATGTAAATTGCCAGGGCGACACCAAACATTATTATCATATTCATAAAAATCACCTGTAATAAAACAATAACACTGTCGGATTTGACGGCGGGCTTCCTTTCGTTTTTGTTTTTTTGAAACGGCCGTTTTTAAATCTCACATTTTCCGTAATTTTTCACATTTTCTCATAGGTTGATTGTGAATATTATGGGAAATGGCTATAAATTCATTTGAATGTTTCGTTAAATTTATTTTCCTTAGACGCACTTTTATTTGTTTTATCCGTTTTTTGATTTTTTGAATTTTTAGATTTTTTGACTTTTGGCTTTTACTTTTCCTCACTTTCTGAATATTTTTTATTTTAACTCTTTCATTCTTGAATAAATTTCAGAAACTCTTTAAATATCCTCTCGTTTTATGTTTAAGTATCCGACAAAAAAATGTGGTCCGGCAATCAAATATCACAAATGCAACCGGAAGAGTGTTTCAATGACCGTGAATTCCCTCAAATATCGAAACGAAATCGCCCGAAAACTGCTTCATATGAGTTCGTTCGTAATCGTTTTTTTCATCTATTTCGTGAGCCGAAAAACGGCTTGTATCGTTATCGGCGCTCTTTTTTTGTTTCTTTTCATCGGAAACACGATTCTTCTCTCCTCTCGATTTCAATTTTTGAACGCTTTTAAAATCAAACATTTCTCTTTTTTATTGCGCGAGAATGAAAAAAACGGATACATCAGTTCAAATTGGTTTTTGTTCGGCTGTTTTTTATCGGTTTTGCTTTTTTCAAAAACGATTGCGATGCTTGCGATAACCGTTTTGATTTTCGGAGACGCTTTTGCGGCTTTCATCGGCATGAGATTTGGAAAACACAAATTCAAAAACGGAAAATCGCTTGAAGGAACGCTCGGATTTATCGGAATTTCCTCTCTCTTCGCGGCGATTTTTTGTTTCCTTTTCGACCCCGGATTTCCTTTCGCCGTTTCCGCCGCGCTTACAATCCCGATTGTCGCCCTCGTTGAACTTTACAGCAAACAAATTAAAACGGATGACAACCTGACGATTCCAATCTCATTCGGTATTTTAATGACGATTTTTATGCTTCTCTTTGAAACGTTAAACCTCTGCGTTTCCTGTTAAAAAAATCGTGAATCGTTTTTTATTTTTATCTTTTTAAGAAACCGGGCGTTTTTGCCGGGGCGCGGCGCTTTTTTAATTCGGAGGCGCTCGTTTTTATTGGGAACGAAAAACGGAAACGGTAAAAGGAAACGGCAAAAGGAAACGACAAAAAGAAACGGCAAAAAGAAATGAAAAAGGAAACGGGAAGGTTTGGAAACGGCAGAAAAAATGAATACGGAATAAAATAAAAAAGAATATAAAAAGGAGGAAAAAGAATTGCGCCAAAAGATGGGTGGCAATTCTTTTTGTTTTTTAATCCAATCTTATTATTTGCTTTTCTTTGTGACCAAGAACCAGGAGTGAACGGTTTTTCCGTCTTCCTTTTTCCAGTCGTCGCGTTCTTGGGCGTCTTTAAACGTCTGGGGTGCGCCGATGACGACATCGTCTCCGGGTTGCCAGTTGGCGGGGGTTGACACGTTTTCTTTGGCGTTCAACTGAAGGGCCAACAACAATCTTTTGATTTCGGCCATGTTTCTTCCGGCGGAAAGCGGGTAGTAAAGAACGGCTTTGACTTTCGCTTCCGGGTCGATGATGAACACGGCTCGAACCGCATGGGTGTCGGACGCGCCGGGTTGGAGCATACCGTATTTTAATGCGACGTCCATCTTAATGTCGGCAATGACCGGGAATTTGACTTCGATGTTTTTCAAGCCTTTGTATTCGATATGGTCTTTGATGTCTTTTAACCACGCGATGTGCGAGGTGATGCTGTCAATGGACAATCCGATTAATTCCGTGTTTAAACTTTTAAACTCCTCATCCATTGTTGCAAACGCCATGAATTCCGTCGTACAAACCGGGGTAAAGTCCGCCGGGTGGCTGAATAAAATAACCCATTTTCCTTTGTAGTCCGCCGGGAAATTCATCGGCCCGTTTGTCGTAACCGCCTCAAAAGCAGGCGCGTCGTCTCCGATTAACGGAAGTGACGGCGTTTCCATATCCCAACAATCACAAAAATCTTCTTTCACATGTATCACCTTTATTGTTATGAGTTTATTTTTCCGATTTTTTGATTTAAAATATTTAAGTAACCCAAAAAAACGGAACTTATCGATTTCTTTTGTTTAAGGTCCGCTTTTTAGGAGGCTCTTAAACTTTTTCACAACCTCTTATTAGAAGTCATTATTAATAAACATTGTTGTCGAGTAGTGTCGGAACTCTATTTTGATTTTTCCAACATTAATATTATAATAATGTTTTTCTGATATATATCCTCTGCTTTTTCGTTTTTTTTAACGGTCGTCGTTGTTATCCGTTATGTTTTTTGATTCTGAAAAATCTTTTGTCCCCCCGATTTTTATTTTTTTTCAAATCCTACGGAATATATACCCCGCCGCCAAAACTTGCGTTGCCAGAATCAAAAACATCGGCATCGTCAAATTGTCGGAGAGTATCATGGGACTTTTGATTTCTTGCGTTAAAAGAAACACGATGAACAAAACGGGACCGATCCCGATGCCGAATGTCATCATAAGTATTTTTATTCCCGCCGGTTTATTCCAAAACGCATCCTCCTCCCCTCTGCGTTTTCGTATACCGATTGCCAGAAGGATTGTTACAAAAAGGCTGCCCAGCACTGCCGCGATATTCAAAACCGCCCACCCGTTTGGCTCGTCCGTTTCCGGCAGGATTTCTTGGCCGGATGTCGGGAGGAGCTCGTTTTCAAAAGATTCTCCCGCTTCACCGTTATTTTGCTCCGACGGCAGGGAGTTCTTTCCAATAATGGCACTTCTCGTTTTGCTGCCACCGATTGATGACGTTTGGTTAATCTTCCATCCGGCGTACAGAATCATGTCGGCGGTAACGGTATCGGTATCAAAATCCCATTCACTTTCCAATACCTCTTCCTTGAACCATCCGTCAAAGTCATAGCCGGCACGAACAGGATCGGCCGGTTTGCCGATAAAATCATTATACAAAACATCTTCCATCGGAGATATCGTACTGCCGCCCCGGCTGTCAAAAATAACAGAAAACTTCTCCGACGCTTTCATTAAAATCGCCCAGTTGCCAAAACCGGTATTTTTTGAAACGGCGGAGAAAATCAAATTCGGTCCGTTAAATATTTCTAATTCATAATTTTCCGAGGCGCCCGAATACGACCATGTGTAATTGTCAAAACTTCCCGTTTCCGTTTCCACACCCGTCGCCGGAAAAGTTTCGCCGGTCGGCAACGTGTAATAAATCATCCTCTCAGGCACATTTATTGAAACCGTCGCAGGAAGTTCCTCATCTTGATTAAAAAACCGAAGTTCAGGGGCTCCTTCAATATTTAATATACATTCGTCCTCTCCTTCAAATCCCGCCCCGACTCCGACAGCCTGCGCTTTTTTCCCGGCGTAAGCCGTCACGTCGGCACCGTCTCGGATTGTGATGTTTCCGGACGGATTATCTATGAAAAAACTGTATGCGGCACCGATGCCCGCCGCGCCGATTTCGTATACGTTGTCGCTGTAATAGACCCCGCCGCTTCCGCCGACGGCCGTCACTTGAGCATTGTCTTTGATTGTGATGCTTCCTAAAACGAAAAGGTCGTTTTCGTCCATCGCCACTATTCCGCCGTCCGACCCCGCACCAATTCCGGCCGACGCATCCCCTCCAAACGCGTTTACTTTGGCATTTCCGCCAATTGAAATATTACTGCACAAAAGAATATCGCCGTAAGAACTGTACGTGTTTCTGCCGGAACCGATTCCGGCACCGCCCATCCGGTTTCCGGTCAACGTGGCATAGCTTCCGCCGACGGCCGTCATCTCGGCATTTTCGGAGATGACTATTTTTCCGGGGCCAACACATCCGCCGTCATTGTCCGTTATCCAGATACCGCCGCCGTTTCCACCGCCGATTCCCGCGCCTCCTCCTTTTCCGTAGGCTGTGACGTCGGCATTCCCTGTAATTGAAATATTATTTGCCCAACCGTTGTCGCCGCCTCCGATTCCTGCGCCGCCCCATGTGGATCCGTCCCCTTCGTCACCGCCGATCGCCGTCACAATCGCGTCTCCTCCGATTTCAATCGTTCCGCTGTTGACATTGGCGCCTCCCCCGATTCCGGCGCTGTCGTTGTATCCGGTTGCTGTTATTTCTCCGCCGTTAATTTGAATGCCGACATTTGACGGTGCGGGACGCCACGGACTGTCTCCCGCGCCGCCCGTTCCGATTCCCGCGCCGCCGAGCGTGTCGGATGATTGAGAGCCGCCTTTTCCGCCTTCCGTGATAACGGTGCCACCGTTAATGAAAATCATCCCGGAGGGGGTTGTGATGTATCCGATGCCGTTATTTAATCCGCCGCTTCCGATTCCCGCGCCGGCGCCCAAATTATTATCCGAAGAAGCGCCGCCAAAAACGTGGAGGTTGCCGGCGTTGACGGTCATTTTTCCAAATTCCCCTGCTCCGAATTCTCCGTATCCGAAATGACTTTCGGTTTTGTTATAATTATAACAATGACCGTTGCCGCCGATACCCGAGCCGCCTCCTATAAAATTTTTTTGTCCGGCACCGCCTCGCACCGTCAGATTGCCGTCGCCTTCTATGAGAAGTTCGGCTTCCGGCGCGATGTAAATACCCGCGCACCCGCCGGCCGACGACAAAGAATTCTCCCCCTCCAAAATAATCGTCACCGCCGAGTCTCCGAGAATTAAAAATGCGCAGACATTATGCGGCCGGGTTTCGTTTGTCACCTTTGTTCCCGGGATGGAAACGGTGACATTGTTTAATGTTATACGGTGCGTGCCTGATTGGATTTGAATCGTATTTGCCGTTGACGCAGGACCCGTCAGTTTGTAATCGCCCGAATAAGAAACGGCGGTTTCGCCTTGCACATAGCCGGCGGATGTAATAGAAACGTTGCCGTCTGACAGGTTCAAAGACTCGGCGGCAAAGGCGTTTGCCGGCAGAAATATAATTATAAGTATGAAAAAAAGTATCGAAATTAATGTTTTTGCTTCTTTTTGTTTGAAAAGACTGGATTTGGTAGAACACGCTCATTTTCGGGGTCGGAGTGTGAGGTGCGATATTTCATAGTATATTATTATAATTCTTTATTTTCATATATCTTTTTTGAAAAATTTCCCGGAAAACTTCCCGAGCCGCAAAAAACCGCCTCTTTTCTTAAACGGCGAGGCGGCTGATTTTTGGAGCGCTGTTTAAATTTTGTTTCCGTATTTCTCTTCTAATTTCCGATTTAAATTCTCGACTTGCTCAACGGCCGTTCCGATATATTTGTAAGGATTGATTAAATTCTCAAGCTCTTGTGAATTTAAAACGGCGGCCAGCTCTTTGTCGGCCAACAAAGCCTCTTTGAAATGAATGTTTTCTTCAACGGATTTCATGGCGGCGGACCGGACGATTTCGTGCGCGTCTTGGCGGCCGACTCCGCGAAGGGTGAGCTCAATCATAATCGCTTCGCCCATGTTCAAACCGTTGAGAAGGTTTAAATTTCTTTCAATATTGGTTTGATTGAATCTTAAATTTTCCAAAACGTTGATGCCGAGGTTGAGAATGTGGTCCGCTAAAATACATCCTTCCGGAAAAACGATTCTTTCGGCGGAAGAGTTGGTCAAATCGCGCTCGTCCCAAAGGGTATTGTTTAAAAGTTCGGTTTCAATAAAACCTCGGACAATGCGCGCCAAACCGCAAATTTGCTCGGACTTAATCGGGTTTCTTTTGTGCGGCATGGTGGAGGAGCCGACTTGTTTTTTCCCGAATCCTTCTTCCAGCTCCCCGATTTCACTGCGCTGCATGGAACGGATTTCGGTTCCGATTTTATCCAGCGTCGTCACAACTCCGCCCATCCACATCACAAATTCCGCGTGGCGGTCGCGTTGGATTAATTGGTTGGAAACGTCAACGGATCCGATTTTCAAATACTCCATGGTTTTCTTTTGGATTTCAATTCCGTTTTTCCCAAAAGCCGCCTGCGTTCCGACAGCGCCGGTCATTTGTCCGACCAAAAGCCGGGGTTTGAGCTCGTTTAATCTGTCAATGTGACGGTCGATTTCAGACGCCCAAATCGCGAAACGAAGGCCGTAAGTTGTCGGAACGCCGATTTGCCCGTGCGTTCGGCCGCAGCAAACGGTGTTTTTATGTTCGTCGGACAATCTCATCAAAACAAAAAGCAGACGATAGAGTTTGTCTTCCATAATTTGAACGGCCTCTTTGAATTGAAGCGCGGTGGCCGTGTCTAATATGTCGTTGGACGTCGCGCCGAAATGAACCCATTTGCCCGCGTCTTTGCCGCACTGTTCTGCAATCGCTTTGACAACGGCCATCATATCGTGATTGATCTCGCGCTCGATTTCATCGACACGATCCCACTTCACAAACGGAAGCGTTTTTTCAATTTCCGCGGCCGCTTCTTTTGGAATAATTCCAAGGTCCGCTTCCGCTTTTGAGAGAGCGATTTCAGTTTCAACAAGGGTTTGCAATCTTTTTTCTTGAGACCAAACCGCTTTCATTTCTTTTGTTCCGTAACGAAACTCAATCGGGTGAATCGGCATTTTTTAACTCCGGTTATCATGAATATTTCGACTTTATGATATTTAATTTTTATAAAATCGTATTATTTTAATTTGATTTTAATTTGATTTTAATTTGATTTTAATTTAAATCTTAATTTTATTTTTTGTCAATCGTGTTTTCAATTTTTAATGAGAGAATATTATTTCAATCGGTTTTTCAGTTTTATTAAACTTGCCGTCTGTAATTTTTATCGTTATATATTTACAAAAAAACATTTACAATAAGAAAACAATTCAGATGTTTAAAACAGATATAAATTTAATGTGTTTCAAAGAGTCGCATTAAAATGAAAAATGAATAAATAAACGAATTAATAAATGGATTAATAAACAAATAAATTATTCAATAAAATCAAAAAGAGCCCACACTTTTCATTTATGTTATACTCGGAATCAATCGCATTCTTTTTCTGTTTCAACGAATATCTTTATTTTTTTCATTTCATATCTGATGAGAGAGAGGTTTAAATATGAATTTGATGTTTGGCACAAAATCAAAATATCCAAAACTCTTATATGTATTAAGTAATAGTTATCATTCCTTTGAACTATAAGTTAATTGATATTTTATGAATGCGTTTTTACGTTTTTCAGTTGCGCTTATTAACTTTTATTCATTATTTTATATTTATTGACATTCAGGTGAATTATTATGGGAAAATTTCCGGAAGCAGACGAACGTTTATTGAAAAAGAAAATCTGTATGAAATGCAATGCGCGCAATTCCATTCGCGCGACACGCTGCAGAAAATGTAACTATCCGAACCTCAGATTAAAAGCAAAGGACACGAAGGGAGCGTGATCCTGTAATGACAGTGGAAGAGTATCTCTCGGAAATCATTGAGAAAGAAGGTGTCGCTCACGTCACATTAATCGATCCCGCATCTCAAAAACCCGAAGAGGCAGTTCGCTTGGCAACGGAAGCTGTTGCGGGCGGTACAAACGCGATTATGCTCGGCGGCTCAACGGATGCCGGCGGCCAGCTTTTGGACATCACTGCCAAAATGATCAAAGAGAGTGTCTCCGTCCCTATCATTCTTTTTCCGGGCAGCACCTCCGGATTTACGCTCAACGCGGATTGCGTTTTGTTCATGAGTCTTTTAAACTCTCGCGATCCGCATTATATCGTCGGCAATCAAATGCTCGGCGCCTTAACGCTTTATAAAACCGGCATGGAATCCATTCCGATGGCTTATCTCGTGTGCGAGCCCGGAGGAACCGTCGGCTGGGTCGGAGACGCCAAACTTCTCCCGCGAAAAAAACCCGAACTTGCGGCGGCATACGCCTTGACGGGAAAATATTACGGCATGCGCTACACCTATCTTGAAGCCGGCTCCGGCGCGGACTCTCCGCTTCCCCCCGAAATGATCGGAACGGTCAAACACGTTTTAAAAGACAGCGTTTTAATCGTCGGCGGCGGTATCCGAGACGGCAAGGCGGCCGCGATTTGCGCAAAAGCCGGCGCCGATATCATCGTTACCGGAACGGCCATCGAAAAAGCGGACGACGTTAAAGCCCTAACGGCGGAAATCGTCACGGGCGCGAAAATGGGCAAAAAAAGTTAAGATTAACAAATAAACGGATTAAGCCGGTTAGCCGCTTAATTTCTTAAATCGGTTAAACGTCTTAAATCGGTTAAACGTCTTAAATCGGTTAAACGTCTTAAATCGATCAAATCGGTTAAACGTCTTATAATCATCTTTAGCCGATTAACATTTTAAACCGATTAACAAATTAAACATATAAAAGTTAAACAAATTAAATCGATCCAAAACTGTTTTGATAATCGTTTCGATTTTTTATTCACGCCGTTTTAACGGCATTTCATTTCCTTTTAAATTTCATTTCCCTTTTTGGAGGATTAAAGTGTGCTGAAAGTTTCTCGCCTTGTTAAAGAATACGCAACGGCTCACGGTCAAAAACGTGTTCTTGATGATTTGTCTTTTGAAGTCTCTAAAGCCGAAATTGTCGGAATTACCGGGAAAAGCGGAGCCGGAAAAACCACGCTTCTTAAAATATTGCGCGGCGTCGAGCCTTTTGATTCCGGCGAAATTGAAATGGACGGTGTTGTGATTCGTCCGGATTCCGGGCGCGAAGGGGAAAAAATACTTCGCGGTTCAACGGCGATTCACCTTCAGCGAAATTTCGGTCTTTGGGGCGGCCCCGCGATTGAAAATATTATTCGCCGCTTAAATTTCCATTTGGTCGGAACGGAAGCCTTGCCGCTTCCCGATCACTATTCTTATCAAGACTTATATGACGAATCCATGACTATTTTAAAAATGGTTCATTTGGAAGACAAAGCGCTTCATTCAACGGACCAGCTCAGCGGCGGGGAAAAGCAGCGCTTGGTTTTGGCACGCCAAATCGCGGCGCGCCCGAAATTCCTATTGCTGGACGAGCCGGTGACGATGACGGGTCCGGATACCAAGCAGGAAATTTTAGACGTCATTTTGGAATTAAAAGAAAATCTGGGAATTCCGATTTTGGTGGTTTCCCATCTCCCCGAAGTTCACGCTTATATCGCCGACCGCGTTTTATTCTTGGAAAACGGCAAAACCGCAATGGAAGGCGATCCCCAAACCGTTTTAAAACATTTCTTAAAAGAAATGAAACCCAAAGAGCCGCTTTCTGAAGTTTTTGAGCGCAACCCGTGTATTCGCGTCAACGACGTTTCCAAACGCTACAGTTTAATTCGCGTCGGAGAAGTTCTCAACATTCAAGATTTGAATTTTGATCTTTACGAAAACCAAATCACGACTTTTGTCGGCAGCTCCGGTTCCGGAAAAACCACCCTCATGAAACTTTTAGAAGGGATGGTTCCGGTCACGACCGGCTCGATTGATATTCTTTATCGAGAGCATGAAACCGGCTCTCATTCCCCCGGCTCCGACAACAAAGAACAATGGATTGACATCAGCACCTACAATGAAAATCGCATTTATTTGCGCAGCGTCATCAGCATTATGAATCAGGAATTTTCCATGTCGGTCAACTCCACCGTTCGCGATCAAATCCGTTTCCGCTTAAGCATGAAAACGAGATACGCGGTTGACGCCGCCAAAGAGCGTGCCGTCGAACTCGGCATTCCGCCTCAGGTTTTGGATATCATTTATCGTCTGCCGGATATGACGACGGAGGACAAAGACACGATTATGGGCGAACTCGGCCTCCCCGATGATATCTTTTCCCGTCTTTTCCCGGTTTTTCCTTCTTCGGATGTCGACGAATACGCCGAGCCGATTTTCAAAGCGTTGGATTTGCCGCTTGAAATCTTAGACCAAAACCCGGACGCTATCAGCGGCGGTGAACATGTTCGCGCATTCATCGCGCTCAGCTTGGTCACGACCCCGGATTACCTGTTCTTAGACGAGCCGTTTGGCGATTTAGACCCCGTCACTCTTCGCGACGTGACAAACGCCTTAAAACGCATCAACAAAGAATTCAAAACGACCATCATTATGGTCAGCCACCACATGGATTTCGTCAAAGAGACGTCCCACCGCGCGATTTGGATTGACAAAGGCGCCATTGTCATGGACGGCAATCCGGATGACGTTTGTTCCAAATTCATTGAAAAAAGCAATGCCAGATATTTGGATTTTAATATTGAAAATTAATTTCGGATTAATTTTCTTTTTTTTTGTTTTTGTTTTTTTTGTTTTTATTTTCTATCTTCAATCAAGAAGTGCATAATTTTATCACTTCGCCCTGTGTGATAAAATTCAAATCTCAACAATCCCAATAATACTAAAAATGGGTACTTATCTCTTATGTTGTATAAATTCAATTCAATGTAGGGATTTCATTGCTTTTCAGAGATTATGCACTTCCCATTGAATGCGGCTCTTTTTGAAATATAAAAGAAATGATTTGTTTTGAAAGAGAAAACAGGGATGTTACTTTTTGTCTTCTTCCCCCAGTAACTTCCTTTCCATATCTTCTAAGGCTTTTATATAATCGTTTTCCGCCCCGGAAATATTCTTTGATTGCAACTCTTTATATTTTTTATACTCTTCCTTCGCTTTAAGTTCAGCTGTTTTATTACGAATCTTGCCGGCATGGGTTAGAATTTCATGTTTGGATAATTTCAGAAACCCATCCAATGTTTCAATCCAATCGGACATATACATTGGTATTCTTCTTCTTGCTTGCATTTCAGCAAATTCGAGATAAGCAGAAACGACGCTGTTTAATGCGGATAATTCTTCCTCTGTACAATAGTTTTTTGCGACGAATGAATCCGCTTTTTTAGGCTGTTCCCCTTTAAAGCTAAGCATTCCCATTAAAGGCTTGTCTGCATCTGCCGAGTAATAAACCTTTTCTGCCGCAGTTTGTCCATGAACTGCCCAGTGCATTTTATTTTGCACAGTTTTAAAAAACAAAGCAGACACTTCTGTTCGGGGGTCATAGTCAACACTTGTCGCATAAATATCTAAGACCTTTCTCCAGAATACTTTTTCAGATGAACGAATATCGCGAATACGCTCCAATAATTCATCAAAATAAATTCCACCGCCATTGTTCTTTAGAAGATCATCATTTATGGCAAATCCCTTTTTCATATATTCTTTTAAAACATGACCGGCCCAAATTCTAAATTGTGTGCCTCTCAAGGACTTGACACGATATCCGACAGAAATAATGACATCCAAATTATAATAATCGACTTGATATGTTTTACCGTCCGCCGCAGTTGTTGCAAAAATTGAAACAACTGCATTGCGTATCAGTTCACCTTCGCGAAATATGTTTTTTATATGACGAGAGATTGTAGATTTGTCACGCTGAAATAATTCCGCCATTTGATCGATAGATAACCAAACGGTATCCCCGTCAAAAGTCGTTTCTATTTTAGTCAAACCATCGTCTGTTTGATACATTATTATTTCAGAGTTCATATTCCGCATCCTATAAACTTTCTTTTATTATCAATATTTCATTAAAGTATTTCCATTATTGTTACTTTTGTAATATTTATCTTTCTTCAGCTTTTCGTCTGTCCTTTTTTGCGAACAACAGCCGTCTCATCTGTATTTGGGAGCGGATATTATAAGAAATACAGTCATTTACAGAATTTATGGACAAATATTAAAAGATTATCAAATTCAAAAAAATCGAACATATTTATATTTGAAATTTTTGAAATGAAAATAAAACAGAAATATCAAAATCATTGAAAAAAAATCAATTAAAAAAAAACAAAAAAACGCTGACAAACTGAAAAATAAAAAACACGCTGCCTTTCAACAAAAATCACGCCGCACCAAACAGCGAAAAGAAGTTTTCGTTTTTTAAAGAAAACGAAACGAGTGGACATTTTTTGAATTATTTTTGAAAACATGTCGCAAAAAATCAGGCCGAAAGGGAAACATATGATTTCAGACACACGTTCGCGAATGCGAACGGACGTATTTAAAAAATGCAGATGCAAGCGGCAAATAAAAACGCAGCAGCAACTGCAAACTAAAAAAGCAGCAGCAAGCGGCAACTAAAACGCAACAGTAAACGGCAAACAAAAAAGCAAATGCAGGCAACAACTAAAAAACAGAAAGTGATTTTTTTTTGATATTTTTAGTGTGAATCCGCAAATTTCCGATTATTTTTTGTTCGCTTTGCTCACAAAAAAAATCGAAAATTAGCGGTCGCATTTGGGGTTTTCAATATCGTTACTCAAATACAGCCCGAACCCGTTTTTCCGCGGATGCCCTGTCCGATTCCAAAAGGAATACGATGAAAAATCAAAAAAAGATAAAATGATAAGTATTCCGTTTTTCGCTTTTTTGGAATTGTCGGAGTTTCGTTTATTATCACGACAGAGCGATAAAATGATGAATTTCACGATTGAAGACTGAAAACAAAAAACAAAACAAAATAAAAACAAAACAAACAAACACAAGCAAACAAACACAAGCAAACAAACAAAGAAAAAGATTGGGAAAAAACAGATCCAATCATATAGAACCGGAAAAAACAACGGAGAAACATATCGATTTTTAAAAAAATGATCTTTCTAAATTCTTTTAAAAAAATCCGACGGTATGAATAATTGCGAGAATTCAAAAAACGTCAAAACCGCCGGAAACAGAATTGAAACAGATGTAAATATCGTTGCCGAGAAATGCGATCCATTTGAAGAATATACGATATTTTTAATTCCGTATACGAATCGAAAAGATTTGACAGCAGCAGAAAAGGTTTGCATCGGCAATTATCAGGACGTTCATTTTTGGAATGAACAGAAAAAGGATTGGAGCTTTCATATACCGAAAAATTGGGAAACAAAACCCTGGTGTTATGCTCTCAATTCTTGCTGCCGCGACGAGTCTTTTTAGAAGGCATTATCGGCCGAAGAAAGAAAAATGGTTGAATCAAATATTCGAAATATTGACAGTGCCATTGAAAAAGA
>JAVESN010000071.1:0-9160 GCA_034006575.1 Methanimicrococcus sp. | reverse complement strand
ATAATTTCTATTCAAAATATTTATATTCAAAAAGATTATAAAGACACCTTTTAAAAACGAAACGGAAAAATAAAATATTTAAGTACGGTTTTATTGTTTCCACGAGCATTTGTATTTATCTCCACAGGCGTGTTGCTCTGCTTCTCGCGATTTTTGATAAATCCATGCGGTCGGGAAATATTTAATTGTTTTATGATATTGTTTTCGTTTTCGTAAATTTTTGATGCGCTCCCTTTTCAGCGTTTCACCGCAATTTTCTCGGGCGGCATTTCCGAGTTGAAAAATGTTAAAAAAAATGGAAAAAAGAGAGTTATTATGCACCCTGAAAAAATGAATTCCTACGGCGAAGAATTGAAATCTTTGCTTCAATTAAAAGAATCACCGGTCGCCGTTAAATTAATTTCCAACGGATTACAAGACAACATCGCATCCGAATACCCCAAATTGGGCCGCCGAATCAGGCATTGCCAAATCACGGACCACGTGCGTCACACGGGCGAAATGTTTTACACCACGCTTGAAGAGCAACAATGTAAAGGCGGAGCGGCGGCTTTGGGTTTGACAAAACTTCCCGATAAAGTGAAAAGCGGCGAATTTTACTGCGACGGTCTTCATCATTTTGAAACGGTCGAAGCGGCGAAAAAAACGGTGGACATGATCTCCTTTTTAGAGCCCGATTCCACTTCCATGGTTTTATACGGCCCGCTTGAAAAGGCCACGTTTGAGCCGGACGTCGTTATTTTCATATGCAGCCCCAAACAAGCCATGCTTTTGACGCAAGGATGGGAATACCGAGACGGCGGTCGTATCGTCGCCGAGTTTTCCGGAAAACAAAGCGTTTGTTCAGACGCGGTGGCGCAAGTCGTCAAAACCGGAAGGCCCAACGTCACCGTCGGGTGTAGCGGCAGCCGTTCTTATACAAAAATTATGCCGGACGAATTGTTGTATTCCCTTCCCGCAAAAGACATCGAAAAGACCGTTATCGGTCTTCGAATGATTACAAAAGAAAACAAATAAATAAAAATTGGATTTTTTCAATTTTTTATTTATTTTTTATTTATTTTTTATTCTTTTCAACTTTCTCTTTTTATTTAAATTCAATCTTCTTTCCAAAGATGTTTGTATTTATCCAAATAACCGTATTGCTCCGCTTCTCTTGATTTCTGATAAATAAGAGCCGCCGGGTGAAATATTTTTACGATATAAGTGCCGTTTTCATCCCTCTTTGATTCGCCCCATTCCAGCGTTTCGCCGTAGGCTTTTTCAGCCGTATTTCCGAGAAGAATGATGATTTTAGGTTTCATTAATTTGAGCTGAGCGGTTAAAAAAGGCCGGCAGGTTTCAATCTCTTTTTTCGTGGGCGTTCGGTTTTCCGGCGGGCGGCATTTTAATGTGTTGATGACGGCCCATTCGTCTTCATCAAGTTCCATGTGTTCAACGAATTTATCCAACATTTTCCCGGCGCGACCGCAAAAAGGAATGCCGGTCTCATCTTCGTTTTTCCCCGGCGCTTCGCCGATAAAAACCACCTTCGGTTTTTTTGATCCTTTGGATATGACTTTATTCGTCACCGTTTCATGAAGCGCGCAATTTCGGCATTCTTTTATTTTTTGCTCCAAATAGGAAAAACCGCCGGCAATAAGTTCTGTTGCAATTAAATCTTTCTTTTCCGGCAAAATTTCCCACCTTTTTATTTTTTAACAATATCTTCAAATTCGTTTCAATAAATGTTTCAATGAGGTTTTAATCATATTTCAATAAGGTTTCAATAATATTTTTATGAAGTTTCAATAATATTTCAATACCATTTTAATAAAGTTTCAATGAATATTTCGATGATGTTTCAATAATATTTCAATAATATTTCAATAATATTTCAATAAATGTTTCAATAAAATCTTGAAAAGGGTTCAAATTATATATATTAACGCAATTTATTTTTTATCATTTTTCTCGATTTCATTTTTTATCAATCGGGTTTTTTATATCTTATTTATATTTTTATTATCGGAGCTGGAATTTTCATGAAAGTCGTTGTTATCGGTGCCGGCGAAGTGGGGTATAATATCGCCAAAGTCATGTCGGACAAAAATGAAGTGATTGTCATTGAAAATGATGCGGGAAGAGCGGCTCTTGCCAACGAACTTGACGCTCAAGTTATCGTCGGAAACGGCGCGAACGCAGACGTCTTAAAAGAATTGCCCAAATTTGATTTGTTCGTTGCGGTCTCCAACAATGACGAAATCAATATTTTGTCCTGCATGGCGGCTAAAGTCATCTCTCAGGGAAAATGCAAAACGATTGCGCGTGTCAGCAGTCCGGATTATATTAAAAAACCCGTTTCTCAAAAATCGGAAGTCGGCGTCGATGTGATGGTTTGTCCGGAATTATCGCTCGCATCCGAAATCGCCGAATTGCTTTACATTCGCGGCGCCATCAGCGTTGAGGTTTTTGCGGAAGGAAAAGTCGAGATGGTCGAATTCCTTTTACTGGAGGATAATCCGCTCATCGGACAGCTTTTAAGATATGTCCGCTTGAATCAAATCTGCACGGTCTGCGCGATTTTGCGGGACGGAAACACGATTATTCCAAACGGAAACAGCGTCTTTATGCCTCTTGATCGCGTCATCGTTATTTTCAGATCCAAAGACATTGAAAAAGTCGAAGAAATTTTTTCTCCCAAATCCAAAGACGAGAAAAGAAGGCGGAAAAAAATATTTTTAATCGGATGCGGTGGCATCGGCTTTTACTTGGCAAATTTAATCGACAAAGATCCCGATATCGATCTTAAAATTATCGAGAAAAGCGAAGAGCGGTGTTTGGAAATTGTGGATTTGCTGCCGCATTCTTTAATATTAAACGGTGACGCGACCGATATTGATCTTTTGCGAGACGAGGGTGTCGGAGATTCGGATTTCGTGGTTTCCGTGACGGACAGTGATGAGAAAAATCTTTTATGCGGATTGATGGCCAAACATTTCGGGGCAAAAAAGGTTATCGGCAGAACATCTCAGCCGGATTACATCCCCGTTTTTGAAATGGTCGGATTTGACGTCGCTCTCAGCACGCGAAACGCAACGATTAATGAAGTTTTAAGATTGACATTGAATACGGTGATTGAATCTCTTCGAGCCATTCCGCACGCGGGCTCTGAAATTTTGGAATACGTCGTCACGGAAAAATCTCAAATCGCGCAAAAATTCATCCGAGATTTGAATTTCCCCAAAGAAGCCATCATCAGCATGATCGTTCGCGGGGATGAAACCATTATTCCTCGAGGCGCTTTTCAAGTTTTGCCCGACGACCGGGTCATCGTTTTTTCAAAACCGGAAGCATATTCAAAACTCAATAAATTGTTTAAATAATGATATCTCTTAAAAAGGGTACGGATGAACACTCCCTTTTTTTCAGTCAAGGATTCGCATGAATTATAATAACATCTTCTCAATCGTCGGAAAAATAATGATTTTATTGGCGTTTGCTCAAACTCTTCCGACAGCGATGGCTTTTTATTACGGGGAGCCGATAGAGCCGTTTTTGATTTCCATTGCCGTGACCGGTTTTATAGGAGTTGTCTGCCATATCCGTTTTCAAAAGAAAGCGGGAGATGATTGGACGACGCGCGAAAGCTACGCGGTTGTCGCGCTCAGTTGGCTTTTCAGCGCTTTGGTTTGCTCCCTCCCGTTTTTATTGTCCGGATTTTCTCCGGTGAACGCTTTTTTTGAAAGCATGTCGGGCATTACCACCACGGGCTCTACCATTATCTCAAACATCGAATCTTTTCCAAAAAGCCTTCTTTTTTGGCGCAGTCTGCTTCAATGGCTCGGCGGTCTCGGAGTCGTTGCTTTGTTCTTAGCCGTTATCCCGAAAGTGAATATGAAAGGGCGCCAGCTTTATAAAACCGAATTTTCGGGACCGACGGAAGATAAAATCCGTCCGAAAATCAGCCAAACCGCTAAAATTTTATGGATCTTTTATATCGGCGCGACAGGCGTTTTAATTCTTTTGTTGGCGGTCTTTGGCGTTTCCGTTTACGATTCTATCGTTTTTGCGCTTTCCGTGATGTCAAGCGGCGGTTTTGCACCTTACAACGACAGTGTGATTCCGATTCTGACAGGTTTTAACATTGAAATCATTCTCCTCTTTTTCATGCTGTTGGCCGGAACCAATTTCGCTTTGATTTACAAAGCCGCAACCAAAGGGGTTCGCCATCTCTTTAAAGACGAAGAATTTCGCGTTTATATCTTTTCTTTTGTTTTCATATCGATTCTTTTGGCCGTCATTTTAATTCGAGACATGGACGCGGGATTTTTCACTTCCGTCAAATACGCTTTTTTCCAAGTCGGCAGTTTGATGACGACGACCGGATTAAATATCGCCGATTATAATTTTTGGAGCGACGCCGCTAAAGTCCTTCTTTTCTTAACGATGCTGACCGGCAGTTGCTCCGGCTCAACGTCGGGCGGTCCGACTTTCGTGCGCTGGATTATACTTTACCGTTATGTGCGCCGCGATATTTTTAAATTCATTCACCCAAACGCCATTAAGCCGGTCAAATACAACGGCCGCAGTTTGTCCGAAGACACCATCCATTCCACGATTTCGTTTATGCTTTTGTATTTCTTGGTCTTTTTGGGAAGCTCCGTTCTGCTCGTTCTTTTGGGCTCTGACATCATCACGTCGGCTTCCTCCTCTTTGGCGACACTCGGAAACATCGGTTCCGGATTCGGCTTCATCGGGCCTTTGGACCATTTTGACGTTTTGCCCGTCCCCTCCCGGCTCATTTTAATCTTTAATATGTGGGTCGGAAGATTGGAACTTTACACCGTCATTTTGTTGTTTACCCAAGAATTCTGGAAAAAATAATTCAAAATTTCAGCGAAACGAATCGAACGAATCCGGATGATTCTTTCGTCCGTTTTTCTCAAATGAGAAGATGTTGCGGCCGAAAAACAAAGACGCCGCTTTTTGATCGAAACAGCGTGCCAAAAGGCGAAAACGATGTTCCGTTTTAAAGAATTGAGCAAAAACATTGAGCGATTTGTTGAATCTTATTCGGAATGTTTTTAAAAACGGCATGTTTGAAAAAAACATGATTGACAGGGTGTTTAAATATGGCGGATTGAAAAAAGATTTTAAGGATGGCGGAAGAGAGGAATGTAATGTGGTGGCGGGTGGAAAGGTAACGGTGCGGATAAAAGAATTGTAATGTCGCGGTTGAAGGGAGTAGAGCAACGGCGGATGAATTATAACGAATCATCATGATTTTCGTTATTCTTTTAAAACGGGGTGCGGATAAAAACAATTTGTTATTTTACGATACAATTTTTGAAGTCTTCCATTCGGTATTGTTTTTTAATTTTTTGGAAGAATAAAATACCACAACATTTTTAAAGAGAGACGTTTTAAAACTTGTATTGAACCCGAGCCGTCGTATTTTTTGAAACATTTTTTGAAAAATACGTCATGATTAAATGGGAACATTTGAATGATAAATGATGATGAATTTAGCACGATAATGTTTGACAAGCATACAACATAAATAAAAGAAAAACATTTTGAATTTGTTTATACTATTTTATAAATTTCTTCAAATAATAATTGTAAAATGCCGTGTAAAATTGTAATAGATAATCTCAGGTTCAAAAGGATTTAAAAACGATATTAGAGAGGAAAATCCCGATTCATATCGGCGATAAAAAGGTGATTGAATGAGTAAAACAGTCGAAATTAAACCGACAACCCGCCACGAAGGGCACACCAACTTGGTTTTAACGGTCGATGATGAAGGCATTGTCGAATCCGGCGCCTATCACAGTGTCACTCCGGTCAGAGGGTTTGAAAAGTTCCTGTACGGAAAAATTGCAGAATTCGCGCCGATTGCGGTTTCTCGTTTCTGCGGCGTTTGTCCGACAGCGCATTCCACGTCTTCGGTCGAAGCTATTGAAAGAGCGTGCGGTATCACACCGACAAAAGACGGCTTGATTTTAAGAGAACTGACGGCCATCGGAAACAAAATGCATTCCCACCCGCTTCACCAATTCTTAATTTCACCCGATTACGTCCCCAAAGACGAATACGTCGACACGGTTAAAAGAATTCAGGAATTAAGAAAAATCGGCCAATACTTTGTCGACACAATCGGCGGCGAAGCGATTCACCCCCCAAACTTAAAAATCGGCGGAATGGCCAAAAACATCACGCCCGACGCTAAAAATAAATTAATCGAGCGCGCGAAAAACTACTTGGAATTATCCATCGTCCATCGAGATTATTTGTTAAATCTTTTCAATGAAAGAAAACTCAATGACGGAACGGAAATCCCGGAAACGCTCGGCTATCACGATTTTCCGCTTTTGGCGACCAGCCTGACTTACGGCGACCTTTCAAATTACGATTATTCGCAAACAGTCGAACTGTCTCCCTTTGAAGAATACCCCAAAGAAATCGCGCTTCACGCTTGCTCCAACATTCCCAAATACAAAGGAAGTTTGGTTGAAGTCGGCCCGCGCGCACGTATGGTGGCCTTTAAAGATTTCAAAGAAACAAAAGGCGCGCTCGGCATTCACAAGGCCAGAGCGATGGAGATTGTGCATTACGCCGAAAGAGTTTTGGAACTTTTGGACCAATTGAACACAAACGGCGCTCCTTATTCCGAAGAACCGATTGTCGGAGACGGAGAAACGCTCGGTGTCGGAGCCATTGAAGCGGCTCGCGGGCACAATGTTCACACCGTCGTCGTCGGAAGAGACGGAAGAATCGTGGATTACACGGCGATTGTCGCAACCACATGGAACATTCCGGTCATCGGACACGCCACGGTCGGGCATCACTACAAATTTGCCGAACACGTCGTTCGCGCTTATGACCCGTGTGTTTCCTGCGCAACGCACATGATTGCAAAAGATTACGACGGAAATACCGTTGAGGAAAAGATGTTTAAATAAATTTTTGAAAAAACATTTTTCCAAATGATTTTCGATAAAACGGGTGATTGAATGCCGGAATATCTTGAAAAAGAAATATTGATTTTAGGCTGCGGAAATATATTATTGGCAGATGACGGTTTTGGATTTGCGGTCGTTCAAAAATTAAATGAATTGAAATCGGAAAAACCGATTTTAAACGCCGAGCATATCGGAATCATCGACGCGGGAACAGGCTCCTCACATTTCATCTTGTCTTTAATTGATGAGGGAACAAGAATTAAGAAAGTGATCATTGTCGATATTATCGATTACGGGTTAAATCCGGGAGAGCTGACCAGGCTTTATCCGAAAGATTTGCCCGATATTCCGAAATATCACATTGACGCGCATGATATGCCGCTTGCGGGAATGTTAAATGAGATTCATGATAAATACGGCGTGGATGTCGTTGTTATCGGATGTCAATACAAACATATGTCCGCGCCGGATGTCTGTCTCGAACTTTCAGAAGAAGTCACCGCTTCAATTGATAAAGCCGCGGAAATGGTTTTAGAAGAATTGGAAAAATGAATTCGAAATTATAATATCGGGTGATTATATGGTAAAAATCTCACATGTTCACATGAGCGGGTGTACGGGTTGTTTAGTCTCGTTTGCCGACACTTACGAGAAACTGCTTGACATTTTAAGCGCAGTTGATCTTGTTTACGCCCTTACGTTGGCGGACGAAATGACCAGAGTTACGGAAACGGAAGATAAAATTCTTATTGAGCGTGTTTATCCGGATGGAGTAGATATTGCGCTTGTGGAGGGAAGCATTTGTTTGGACGATCCGCATTCGGTTGAATTGATTAAAGAGGTGCGCGAAAAATCTAAAGTGATTGTCGCGCTCGGCTCTTGTGCGGTTACCGGCGGCGTGACGCGTATCGGACGCGGCGGACAAAATCCGCAACCGACGCACTCTTCTTTTGTTCCGGTCGCGCAAGTGGTCAAAGTCGACTTCGCCATTCCCGGATGTCCGCCGTCCACGGATTCTATTGTGAAATTCGTCATGGCCGCCCTTGAAGGGGACACGGATTATTTGGAAATGTATGCGGATTTCGTTCAATATACGGATGCCAGCGGCGAAAATTTGGTGAAGCAAGTCATCAGCCAAGGGCTTTGCATGGGATGCGGAACTTGCGCGGCGGCTTGTCAAATGCGCGCGATTGCGATGTTTGACGGCAAACCCGACATACGTATGGAATTGTGCATCAATTGCGGATCTTGCGTTTTGCAATGTCCGAGAATCAGAATGCCTAAGTTAAAAGGACTTTTGGAGGTGTAAATATGACAAAACCCATTGGAGAATACATTGAAATCTTTTCTGCTCGCTCGACCGACCAGGAAATTTTAAAGAAATCCCAAGACGGCGGTATTGTTTCAGCCGCTTATGTTTTCGGTCTGGAAAACGGTCTTTTGGACGGGGCCATTGTTGCCGACACGACAGACGGTTTTAAGCCGTCTCCGAAAATCGCGAAAAACAAAGAACAGGTTTTATCGGCAAGCGGAACGAAATATTCTCTTTGCCCGAACATGGCTTTGGTCAAGGACGCCGTCAAGGAGCACGCTCTTGAGAAAGTCGGTTTTGTCGGAACGCCGTGCCAAGTTCTTGCCATGAAAAAGACGATGCAATATCCGGCCGCTTTTCGACAAACGGTTCCGTATATCGGCCTTGTGATCGGTATTTTCTGTATGGAAAACTTCCCGTACAACGGCATGAAAACTTTGGTGGAGCAGTACGCGGGAGTTCAAATGAACGATGTTTTAAAAACCGATATCGGCAAAGGAAAACTTTTCGTTTATCCGAAAGACGGAAGCGAGCCCGTTACCATTCCGATTAAAGAAACTTTGCCGTTTGAACAAAAATCCTGTCACGTGTGTATGGATTACACGTCCGAGTACGCGGATTTCGCAACCGGTTCGGTCGGCTCTCCCGACGGCTGGAGTACGGTCATTATCCGAAACAAGCGCGGTAAAGATTTCGTTGACAAAATGATTGCCGCCGGTAAATTGGAAACCAAGCCGATTGATATGGAAGGCAAATTAGGATATCCCATGCTTGAAAAATTGTCCAACGACAAAAAATCAAAGAATGCCAAAGAAATCGAACACCGTGTCGAAATGGGACTTCCGGTTCCGTATTAACTTTAAAATAAATTGTTGAAAAAGAGTTTTCTCTTTTTCCTTTT
>JAVESN010000068.1:0-9424 GCA_034006575.1 Methanimicrococcus sp. | reverse complement strand
ATTTACAATTTTTTCACCTTGCAAAGCAAGGTAAAATTTTGAAAATCACCGCCGAAGTTTACCGAAACATCAGGTCACATATCAGTCAGGGAAAAAACTCCCGACTTCATTATTAGTAGATGAATGTAAATTCATAATATTTGTGTCAAAAACACAAACGATTAAGCTCTTCAAACTTGACGTTTCGTCTCGGTTTGAGAGAATCCTACTACATCATACGAAGTATATAAGGATTTTGCCCGACATTGTTAATTAAGTTAAAAAGACATCATCAACCCCATGATGTCTTTTCATTAAGAGTTTGATTTTTGAAATATTTCCCTTATTTTTACCAATGGCTAGCCCTTTATCTTTATCGGCAATTTCAACCAAAGCAGCTTTTTTGCCATTCATTTCCACAAAAGAAATGGCTTTAATTGAAATATTTACTCCGAATAAATTTTTCAAATAAAGGACAGGGTCATTAGAATATTCCACAAGTTCAACGGGTTTCCCAAGTTTTTGATTCGCGCAATTAACATTTTTACCGCGGGTTCCGATTGCAAGACCCATTTCTCCGGGATGAATGACAAAAATAATTCGCTCACTTTCAAGGATACAATCAACCACTTTAGCCCCGGTAAGATTTTCAAAAAAACCAACCGAATGACATATTTCAGTTTGCTCACTGTTTGATTTTTTTGATTCGGCTCTTTTGATATCGTTTAAACGGAGAGCTGCATTAAGTCGTTGTGTATCGCGCTCATAATCATTTTCAAGTTTATCAAAATCGTCCTTCTTTGATTCAATCTCGCTTGTGACCAGCGTTTGCCCAACAGATATTGTAGAATTAAAGGATTTTTTACGAACTTCTTTCATTTTAGTATTTTTAATGTGAAGATTAGCAGAAGGTGTTTTCAACTCTGTGTTTTGGTAAAGAGGAGATGTAGAAACAGCAGACGCGACATTCACGAAGGATGCATCTTTTTTCAATATTTTAATAATTTTTAAAGGATTACGACCTCCGAGAAGTAAAATCCAATAATGTCCCGGAAGATTTAAACTTTCATCCTCTTTTTTTGAGAAAGATTGTCGAACGAGATTAAACCATTCTGCATCAGATATTTCATTTTTATCCAATTTACTAAGATTTTCAACGAGTATTAAGTAGGGTTTATTATTACTATAGAACGGTTTTAAGATTTGAGCTAATTTTAATGGCCCGACGGCCGTTTCAAATTCAACGTTAAATGCGTCGTCCGAATGAACCAAATTATCCTTAAAGCTTTTTTCAATGTGTTGCTCCATTCTTTTGAGATCATTTGAATTTGTATCATTCACAACTAAATCTATATTTAAGCTGAGAGCAGTTTCTTGCGACCACGCAATATCTTCTGCCAAAGAGATATCTTCTATATAAGAGAGCAAATTTTTATCAAAACCTTCATATTCAATAGACTGAGGAATAGCGTCATAGTGAACAAAAATAGGATTTTTTCCGGGCTTGTTGCGAATTACACGACCGATTCTCTGAATAAGTTCCAGTTTTGTTTTAGAAGAAGAAACATTGATCCCAATTTCAGCGTCCGGAATATCTAAACCTTCATTTAAGATATTTGCACCGATAAGGATTCCGGACTTCTCTTTTTTGAAAGCTTCCAGATTTTGTTCATATTTAGGGATTTTAGAATGAACAACAAAAACTTCTTGATAACCGTGACTACGAATTGTTTCAGCAATTTCATCGCAAGAATCCGTTCTTTTTAAAAACATGATTATTTTTTTGCCGGCATCCAAATATTCTTCTGCTTTTTTCGTTGCCTCCTCTAATTTAGGTTTAGAATTATGAATAATTTCTCTTCTTTTGAAAATATGAATCTCTAATTTAATCCAGTTTTCCGGAAGTTTAATTTTACATAAACGAGCAAAGGCACAAAAATCAATAAAATCTCCTAAATTCGAAAAAGAAGATTTATGATGATACCGTTTAGGGAAAGTTATTCTTTTATCAGCGCAATATTCCTCCATTTTTTTTGAAATATTTAATATCCCCCTAGGATTTTCATTAATGTTTACAAACAGGGTAAGCATGACTTTCGTAAGTTTTTCAAATTCTTGATTTTCAGACGTATCCAGATATATGACATTATAATCCCACCTGAATCTAGGCAAAACCCCGGAATCCATTGCCTCCCTCAATCCAAATTGATAAACAACAGGACCTAACTCTTTTTCAAGAATAGATAATTTTACACCGGAAGATTCATCGACTGTTGCAGAAAGACCCAATTTTTGCTTTGAATTAATCCCGTATATCTTTCGAAAAACTGGAGCTGCGGAGTGGTGAACTTCATCAACGATAATCAAATCAGAGGGATACAAAGTATTCAATTGACTCATATTGATTGAATTTGCCGCCGCCTCTAAAGCGTTGGCGTCAATCTCATCTTCAATCTCATCAAGATTTTCTTGGACTTCAATTTCTTTAGATGTATCATAAATTATTTTTTGAACTGTGTTGAAATGAATGGTAATATTGGAACAAATAAGAGAAGACTCATGAGACCCGTTCTCACTACGAGATAAACCAAATTTTCGAATCGCTTCTGACCTCCATTGATTCAAAATAGACTTTGAATGAGCCAAAATACGAACATTTGCTTTCTCTCCAACCTTCAAATTATGACTTAAATTTTCAATCGCCATTAGGCCAACAAAAGTTTTACCGGTGCCGGTTGCCATTTCAATGATGCCTTTGCTTTTGTTCATACACCATTTGTCAAAAGCTTCTTTTTGATGATTCCATGGACATAAAATTAAAACAGGAGAGGATAATAATTTTCTCCTTTCGGTTTGATCCATTTTAAAAAAACCATTTTGAAAACGTTCTATTTTTTGAAAAGAACCCAATTGAATAAATAATTCAAGTAAAAATAAAGAACTCCCCGGAGAAATGATGCGGCTGGTAGAATCAATGAGATTGGGATGAAGACGATTTAAAATGAAAAACTTTTTCAGTAGGATGTTGATTTGAGATGAATGTAGAGATTGAATATTTGAGAATTGTTTATAAGTTTTATAGAATTGAGATTCAAGAATTGAAAAACTTTCTGCATCCGCGTTTTGCGGATTAAATCCTTCAAAAATTCTTTTCTTTACAATTTTTGAAAAATGTTCATTGAAATAAAAAACAAAATCTTCATCGTATGCCGAACGTTCGTAATTTAATGCAAATTTTTGATAAGCATCTTTTGATTGCTGAGCTTCTTTCACATCTGGAAGATAACAATCATTAAAATAAGATAATTCAGAATCAGCCAAAAGTAAACCATATAAATCACGATCAAATACAGGATGTTTGTTAACCTTTTCTAAAAAAGAATCAAATGTTAAGACATCATAAATTGATGAAACTTCAGTTTTTGAATTTTTTTCAGTAAGTGCTCGATAAATATCCATAGTTTCACCATGAAAACTTAAAAACAAAAAGATGGTATAACGTAATCATTATAAAAGAGACATATAAACAATACTTAAAATAAAAAAATAATTTGTAAAAACAGACTCAAAAGAATCTGACAAATTATATTGGAATATATTCTACACGATTCAATCTAATTTAAAGAAACATATAAATATTAAAACAAAATATTTCTTTTTGATCATTATGTTTGAACAAATTAATGCGGGGAGTCGTTTTTTACGCTCCTGAACAAGAAAAACAGAATTTGAACAGAACAATAACTCTTTTTGACACAACCCTTCGGGACGGCGAACAAACCCCCGGAGTGACAATTCCGCTTGAGAAGAAAATTGAGATTGCGACTCAATTGGATAAGCTCGGCGTGGATGTTATTGAAGCCGGTTTTCCGATATCTTCTTCCGGAGATAAGGAATCCGTCAAAAAAATATCAAGTCTCGGACTCAAGGCCGATATTTGCGGTTTGGCGCGATCCGTCATTAAAGACATTGACGCGTGCATGGACTGCAATGTGGACATGATTCACGTTTTTATTCCGACATCCGACGTCCAAAGAGAATACACAATCAAAAAGACAAGAGAAGAAACGCTTGATACGGCGGTTGACATGGTGAAATACATTAAAAGTCACGGCTACAAATGTATGTTTTCGCCCATGGACGCCACCCGAACGGATTTTGACTATTTGGTTGAAATCATCAAAGCCGTCAAAGACGCGGGTTGCGATATTTTGAATGTACCCGATACGGTCGGCGTCATGGCTCCGTCTCAGACATACGAGCTGATACGCCGTCTGAAAAAGAATGTGGACATCAAATACGACATCCATTGCCACAACGATTTCGGGTTGGCCAACGCAAACAGCATCACCGCAATCGAAGCCGGCGCAGACCAAGTGCAAGTCACCGTCAACGGAATCGGAGAGCGGGCCGGAAACGCGTCGCTTGCCGATGTCGTCATGGCTTTGACATCCATTTACGGTTTTAAAACAAATATCCAAACGGAATATTTGACGGAAACTTCCAAAATGGTTGAAAAATACACCGGAATTAAAATGCCCCCGATGATGCCGATTTGCGGAGAGAATGCGTTTTCCCACGAATCCGGAATTCATTCTCAAGGGGTTTTGGCGAAATCCGATACGTTTGAGCCGGGCATCATGACTCCTGAAATGGTCGGGCAAAAACGCAGAATCGTTCTTGGAAAACATGCCGGAAGACACGCGGTTTTGCAAAATCTTCAAAACGTCAACATTCATCCGAATGAAGAGCAGCTGAATGAAATTTTGAATAAAATCAAAGAAATCGGAGACCGCGGAAAACAAGTCACTGACGCGGATCTTTATGTCGTCGCCTCCATCGTTCTCGGTAAAAAAGGAATCGATGAGATCATCAAACTCAAAGAAGTCTCGGTCATGACCGGAAACCGCGTCACGCCCACCGCCGTCATTCGAGCCGAAATCGGCGGGAAAGAAACGATTGCCGCGCACACGGGTGTCGGACCGGTAGACGCCGCCTTGCGCGCCGCAGAAGACATCGTCGGCGACACGAAATACAAAATCGAAGAATTCTCAATCGAAGCCATTTCCGGCGGCTCGGATTCCTTGGCGCGCGTCACAATCGTTCTTGCCGACGAGAAAGGCAAAACCGTAACGGCCAAATCCGCGAACGCCGACATCGTCATGGCGTCCGTAGAAGCGCTGATTAATGCGATGAACGCGTTGGCGGGAATGGATTAAAACATAGAAATATTCGATGAAATAAAATCAAAATATTTAAAAAGATATATAAGATATTCGCATTTTTTTATTTAGTCGGGTAAAACCACAAAGACAAGCTTGCCGGAGGGCGGGCGTCAAAGAAATTCTTTGTGGTACCGTTTATTTTTTTTATTTATTTTTGAACAATTCCCTTCTCATTCAAAACGTTTTCAACCGCCTTTTGAACAATTTTTTGAAGAGCGGCGGATTCGACGCCCGTCACCGCCGACAATATTTTCAAATTTGAAGACTCTTTTTTGACCGAGCCGGAACCCGAAGCCGGAACAAAATCATAAGTCGGCTCTTCTTCGGCCGTCGTTAAACTGATTTTATAAAGAGATGAGCCCGAATCTAAAAACAGTTTGATGTGGCCCAAAAAATTCGGGCTTCGCATCAAAACGTCGGCGCGGATTTGAGATAAAATGCCGCGAACGATTTGCTCAAAATCAAAGTCGTTAAAAGATTTCAGCGACGCTTCGTCTAAAGAATATTCCACCGAAAATGTGCCGACTCCGGACGCTTCAATCGAATTGTCCGGCGCCGAATGAGCCATTAAAAAGCGGCCGTCCTCCGAAATCTTCTTTTTCAAAGTTTCGGAGCGGTTTTCGGTTTTGTCTTTAAGGGAGGAATCGGAAAAGTCGCCCGAATCCGCCGATGCCTCTAAAATGTCGACCAAATTTGAAAAACTTTCGGCGTTTTTGGAGGAAAGAGAAATGATTTTTGCCGTCGGGTTCATTTGCCGAACCGCTTCTTCGATAATCGGTAAAAAAGAAGGCTCCGTTAAATCGGATTTGCTGATGGCAATCACTTCGGCTTGTGCCAACTGCTGGGCGGCGAAATTTTTAATTTCCTTTAAAATTTGTTTAAAGCGGCTCCCGTCAAAAAGAGTCAACAGAGGCGCGATTTCATACTCAATCGGCAAATTCATGAGCATAATTTCATCCCGAATCACTCCGGGATAAGCCACGCCGGTCGATTCGATAATAATAATATCGGGATGAAAATTGTCAACCATCAACAAAACCGTTGCTCTCAGAGACGTTTTTAAACTGCAGCAAATACAGCCCGAAGTGATCTCCTTCGTTTCAAGACCGTATTGAGAGATGACATCTCCATCGATTCCGATTTCACCGATCTCATTGACAATAATGCCGACTTTTTTCCCCAAGGAAGAATAATGAGTTCCCAGACGAATCAAAGTCGTCGTTTTGCCGCTACCTAAAAATCCGCCGACAACAATCACTTTCAAAATAAAAACCTCTTAAGCCGAATCGCTTTAATCCGCAGATTCCATCGTGTTTCCAAGAACAGGCTCTCCCACGGTTAAATTGTCCCAGCTGTAGGGCGCGGGCATAAAGCGCAGACATTTCTTACAGTTGGAACCGTCGCACAAGTCCGACCGGATTTTAACCGCGCCGTCTTTGTAACTCATGGCATGCGTCGGGCAGAGCCGAATCTTTTCAGCGCATTCCGAACAGTCCGGCATCGGAATAACCAAGAAAGTTCCCGTCTGTTTGATCATGGCATACCCTTCGTCTCCGAAAATCGGAATGTCGCGCTCAACCAGTCTTTCAACCTTCGGATTGTCAATCGGATCGTCCAATTGCGGCAAATTTTTCTTTTTCAAGAATTTTTTAAGCATTTTAAAGTCCATGCCCTCGCCCCAATAAGCCAATTCCAAAATATAAGCCTCTTTAAAAGCGTTATCGGTTGCAAACATAATGTGTGTTCCGACGATTTTTGTCGCGATTTCTTGGAGCTCTTTGAGGCGGTCGTCTGAGAGAAGAATTTCGCGAGCGGTTTTTAAAGATGTGTTTCCGATTTGCGTAATCAACGAGGCGTTGTACGGATTCATGCCGATTTTTTGCGCTTTGGCCGCGTCCATGTATGTGCCGGCCGCGCCCGACATGTGTGAGATTTGGATGTCTGCCATTTGAATGCCGGCCGCGTTGCAGAGCGTGATGTGTCCGGCACGAAGCGCGCCGATTGCGTTTCCGGCTTCTCTGATATCGTTTTCCGTGAATTCGACCCCGTCTTGGAGATGAATGATTTTGTCGGCGGTTTCAATTTTCGGGAGTTTGATGAGTCCTTTTTTCATGCCTTCTTCCATTAAAGCGATGACGCCGGTTCCGGTAATTCCTTTGGCTCGAATCGGTCCTTTTTCAATCACTTCGCCGTTGTTCGGATTGATTAAGTCCCCTTTTGTTTTTCTCATTTCTTGGTCTAAAAGATAGCAACGGATATAATTTCCTTCGAATTCAACGTCACTGATTGCGTAAGGAGACGCTAAGACGCCGTCTTTAATTTCCTGCCCTTCCAAGGCCGGTCCGGCGGCGGCGGATCCGGTGTAAATAATGCCGCCCGCTTTTAACGCCATTTCCGCGTTGGTTCCAAAGTCTGTCGCAATCGCGATGTCGTCGCTGTCAAGCATGCCGGAATTGACAATCAAAGCCAACGCGTCCGCGCCGATTTCGTGCCGAATGGCCGGCGGAATAATCACGGTACAGTTTGAGTATAATTCCAGGCCGGAAATCTCGGAGGCTTTCAAATATTTTGACGAGCGGTCTTGTTCTTTAATATTGAGTTTTTCGCGTTTGTTCTCGCCGGCGTAAGCCAAGTCGTCAATCGGAATTCCTTGAAACAAAGACAATTGGATCGGGTTTCCGCAAACGGACAACCGGACCAGTTCTTCGGGCTTCACGCCCAAATTTTCAATTAAAACAATTATGGCGTTGACAACCAGCCGGTGAGCGTTTTCCAAACCGTAATTGATTGCGAAATCCATATGGTCCATGACGTTTGCGCCCGGGAGGGGATTTCTCATGGTGACAACCGTTCTTTTAATTTCTCCGGAATCCAAATCCACTTTTTGAGATCGAAAGCCGCTGGTTCCTAAATCTACTGCGACACCTATTTTCATCTTATAACACACCTTTTAAACTTTGATTGAGTTTTGCAGATAACGTATCGAAAAAAAAACATTTGAGAAGAAAAAAATCTCAGAACAAAATTTTCAAAAAGTTATACAAGACAAATATGGTTCTTTTCATTTATTATCTTTTCAGTGGAAGTGTGAAATAATAATCGGATTGAAAAGAACAAACCGGTTGTAAAATTAAAAAAGCGCTTGTTTTAAGAGAGGAGGAAACAAAAAGAACCGATTGATTAATATCAATTCAAGAAGTAATTCGATATACATAAGATTAAATAAATCGAGCAGAAGAAGGGAGCGATTTTTTCAATGAATTCATTAATTGAAACCGTTTTTTTTTCCGAAAAACGAAAAGCTGTTTTGATTTTACTCTTTGAAAAAGGAGCGTTGTCGATTGATACGATTAAATCGGAATTGGATGAGACGTCGGTTTCGATTCTTCCTCAAATCAAAGTGTTGATTGACAATCAACTGATTGTTCAAAACGAGGGGCTTTATCAACTAACGCACTTGGGCGAAACGATTACAAAAAAAGTATCTCCGTTTGTGAAAAATTTACAGGTTTTCAGCGTCAATCCAAAATTTTGGAGCGAACACGATATCAGCGAGATTCCGCCGGATTTGTTGAATCGGATTGATGAAATCGGGAAGTTTGAAATCATTGAAATTGATTTAAGAACCATTTATTACGAGCCCAATCCGATTGTTTACGAGCACATTCGTAAAGCGGAGTCCGTTAAAACGTTTATCACGTATTACGCGCCGGAATATGTTCCGATTTATTATGACCGGATCATGAAAGGAAAACCGGTTTCCATTACGACAAGCGATTACATCGTCAATATGGCAAAAGATTACAAAAAAGAAGTCAACGAGTTGTTGAAGATGGAAAACACGGAATTAAATGTCTGTCCGGCCGATTTAAAAATTGCGGAAGTCACCGTGACGGATAAGATTTTTCTGATGGTCCTTTACTCAACCGCGGGCAATTTGGATTACGACTTCCTGGCGGCCGAATCCCCGAGCGCCGTTCGATGGGGAAATGAGCTTTACGAATATTTAAAAAGCCGTTCCGCCAATAAAAAAGAAATTTAAAAGATAAACGGCGAAAACAGAAACCCGTTTGAAATCTGAATTTTTGAAAAGATTGGAATCAAAACAAGGCAAAAAACAACAAGGCAAAAAACAACAAAGCAAAAAAAAACAAAGCAAAAAAAACAAAGCAAAAAAAAACAAAGAAAAAAAAAAAAAAGAAAAAAAAAAAAAAACAAAA
>JAVESN010000067.1:0-9482 GCA_034006575.1 Methanimicrococcus sp. | reverse complement strand
CAAATGAAAAACGGATAATGAGCAAACGAGAGCCAAATGAAAAACGGATAATGAGCAAACGAGAGCCAAATGAAAAACGGATAATGAGCAAACGAGAGCCAAATGAAAAACGGATAATGAGCAAACGAGAGCCAAATGAAAAACAGATAATGAGCAAACGAGAGCCAAATGAAAAACAAGTTAATGAGCAAAGGACAGGCAAATAAAAACAGTATGTTCCGATTTATAATTCCTCAATTTTAAATTCGAAATAATTTTCATAATAATAACTCACATCTATGCCTTTCATAAATAATTCGCGTTCATTGATTTGATCGGTCAAAGCCTTTTTGAGAAGCGTTTTAATTTCAAGATCATTAACAGGATTTCTTTCCATCGCTGAAAGATAATCGTTTTTGTCAATCAGATTCCAATCAATCACTTTTTTGATTTCTTTTTTCAAAATTAAATCCAGCCAAATACGCGCGGCTCTTCCGTTTCCTTCGCGAAACGGA
Source organism: Methanimicrococcus sp. (assembly GCA_034006575.1). Classification (GTDB taxonomy): domain Archaea; phylum Halobacteriota; class Methanosarcinia; order Methanosarcinales; family Methanosarcinaceae; genus Methanimicrococcus. The sequence goes on along the minus strand of JAVESN010000067.1, from coordinate 8,988 downwards.
TGAGCAATATTCATTTCAACATATTTTTCAATAATCTCATCAAAAGTCGTTTGCGGCATTTTGTCAATATAGATTAAAGATTGTTCCAAATACATCAGCGGCGCAAATCTGAAATTTCCTTTTGAAATATTGACATCGCGCATAACGCCCGCGAACTCATAAATGCCGTTGAATAAATAATGATGAATTTGTTTCAATCCGGAAAATGTTCCGATTTCGATTTTGGAAATATCACCGTTGTCATAGAGACGTTTCGCATTTTTTTTACTGATCCGTTCCTCTTCTCGGTTTAATTCGACTTGATTCATAATTCACAATTTATATTTAAGAACGGTCATTTTAATGCACCTCAGTTCCGATTGCCAAAATTATTTGAAAATTGTAATGTTTAATCGGGCGTTCGACTTGCCGCCCGCCTTCGTTTCGAACTTGTAAGTAATCCTTACAAGTTGCTCCCGCTTCCAGTTCTCTATCGGAATAAATATTTGTGATGTGAAAAATTATATTTTGATAAGTTGTCTGATAAAGTTGAGAAATACTTTTTTGGCTCATCCAAACATCATCATCGTCAAAATAAACATCGATTTTTGTATCGCCGCTTTCATTTTGATAAATGAGAATGTTCCCGATTTCTTCATCTTTATCATCCATTGAATAATACATCTTACAAAACTTTTACGTCAATGTTGTAAAGCCATTCAATTAAAGATTTCTTTAATGATAATTTCGACAAATTAAAAAGATAAGAAAACAGTAAAACAAATATGAAAAAGCAAACATAAAAAAATAAATATAAAAAATAGAGTATAAAAATTGAAAAACTCATTCCCTTTCAACAATCTTTCCGCCGGGCTCAACTTCGCTGTAAATCTGTCCTTCAAAACGATAAATTTTGGCGCCGTACTTCCACATGAGCGGCGTCAATCCGGCTTTAATGCAGGTCTGGCACAAAAATTCAATCCCGTCCCACTCTTGTTCTGCGGCCACTTGCGGCAAAAGAACGCCGCGATGCTCGCCGTATTCCGCGATTAAGCCGTGTTTTCCGATTTGGATGTGATCGACGAATTTGGTAAAGGGCCCTTCCAATAATTCGGGAAGCGTTAAAGCCGTGACTTCAATTGTTGTTTTTGAAAAATCATTTTTTTCAAGCGGGAAAAAACGCGGGTCGTCAAACGCCGCCGCGACGGCTGATTTAACAATCACTTCTTTAAACGGCAAAACCGAATAGGGGTAACCGATGCAACCGCGAAGTTCGCCGTCGATTTCAAGCGTTACGAAAGCGCCGCGTTTTTCTGAAAAAATTATCGGAACCTGCGGCAAATCTTCTTCGGGATCTAAACCGGCTAAAACATTTTCAATGGCTTTTCGAGCCGTTTTAACGGCCAGAACGCCTTCGTTTGTATGGAGAATATTTTTAGACATGTCATTTCCTCAAAAATATGAATTTAAAGCTTTTTTTGGCGTAAAACCGCATTTTTTAAAGCTTTAATTCCGGGCAATTCCGTACCGGACAAATACTCAATGCATGCGCCGCCGCCCGTACTGATATGCGAGAATTGGGAATCCATTCCCAGGCGATGAACCTCGGCGGAAATGTGACCGCCGCCGATAATTGAAAATTCGGCGTTCGCCGCCGCACGAATTATTTCATGCGTTCCGACCGCGAAGTCCGGGTTTTCAGAAACGCCGGCGGGCCCGTTTAAAATAACGGTTCCGGCGGATTCAATCAGAGTCGTATAAGAAACGATCGTTTCCAAACCGATATCGTTGGACGGATAAGGAGAGCGCCCCATCTCTTTAATGTTCGTCTCGACCCGTTTTCCGTCAACATTTAAAGCGACATCCGTCGGGTAACGGATTTTATCGCCGAATTCTTTAAGCATCGTTCGAACCGGCGAAATATAAGACGCATACCCCAATTTTTCAATCAAATCCATGTTGGATTTTCCGATATTAAAGCCGACCGCCGCCAAAACCACGTTTCCGACAATTCCGGTAAACAAAACCAAATCGGCGCTGCCTTTGGAAAGAACATTGTTTGCAACCCGCAAAGAATCATCCACCTTGGCGCCGCCGAGAACATAAACGCACGGTTTTTCGCCGTTTAATCCGCGGTCCAAGCTGAGGATTTCGGATTCCATAATCCGTCCGGCGCCGCACGGGATATCGCGCGTGAATCCGACAACGGACAAATGAGAGCGGTGGGAAACGGCAAAAGCGTCGTTAAAATAATAATCGACATAAGGGAGAAGTTTTTTAACAAAATAAGAATCGGCGTGTTCATCCGGACTGCGTTCCAATGATTCTTCGGAATAAAAACGAACGTTTTCAAGCAAAATCACATCGCCCGGCTCCATCGCGGAAATGCAGGAGCGCGCGTATGAGCCGAAAATATCATCGACATAACGCACTTCTTTTCCGAGAAGGGAAGATAATATTTTCGCGTGAGACTGCATCGTCATAAAGTCGGATTTCCCGGGACGGCTTTGGTGCGCCAAAAGAATGACTTTGGCTTCTTTTAAGTCATTGATCGTTTTAATGTGGCTTTTGATGCGCGCGTCGTCCAAAATACGCCCGTCCGGACTCATCGGCGCATTAAAATCAACTCTTAAAAGAACGGTTTTTCCGGATACATCAAAATCATCAATCGTAAAGAAATCTTTTGTCAACATCAAATCTCCCGCTGTTTTACAACTTTTGCTTACTGATTTGTGGTTTTTACGCGCATGAAACAGATATAGATAAGCGAATTTTTCAGCACTTTACCATTTCCACACAATGAATATTAAAGTTATTGTCGATTCGATAGAATTTGCCCGTACGTTCCGAGAATTTTTAAATAAGAGGAGCGTTGCCGAACCAAGTCCAACGCGTCTGAAACAGGGGTTTCCGCCGGATTTCCTTCAAAGTCAATGTAGAAATAATATTCTCCCAACGCTTTTTTGGAAGGCCTGGATTCGATACGCGTCAAATTAATATTGTATTTAAAGAACGCTTCCAAAATATGAAAAAGCGCCCCGGGTTTATCTTTTTGGGTCGACGTCACGAGAGATGTTTTATAAAATACTTGACCGCTTCCGGTTTGAGAAAGGTTTTCCGGAAAGATGTGAAAATCAGCCTCTTTGGAATGAGATTTCAATTTGGGAAAAGAAGCGGAACGGATAAGAAATAAGAATCGAGTGGAGTTGTTTGGGTTGTCTTGAATTTGGTCGTGAACGGATTTTAAACCGTAATTTTCTTCGGCGTTTTTTGAAGCAATCGCTGCGGAAATCGGGGATTCCGGTGTGAGGGACATTTCCGAAACACGTTTGGCCGCCAACGACGTGCTGTCCGTTTCAACGAACGCCGCGTTTTTGAGATGATTTCGAATGAAAGAACGGCATTGGTAAAGACCTTGGGGATGAGAATAAAGAATTTGAATTTTATCGAGTGAGAAATTCGGGTCCGATGCCGTTTTTGAAGAAACCAAGAGACAATGATGAATCGGAATCACCATTTCCGCGACAATGACAACCTCTTTTTCCAAAAGCAAATCCATGCTGACACCGACTGCGCCCTCAATTGAATTTTCAATCGGAATAACCGCGCAATTTGAAACGTAGCCGTTTTCGTTTTCCTCAAAAAGGCACATGACCGTATTTTCAATAGAGGAGCAAAATAAAAATACCGGCGCGGGTTTTTCAGAAAAATTTGAAAAAAGCGAACGCGCCGCCATTTCCGAATAAGACCCTTCCGGGCCGAGAACTGAAACTTTCATAATCATTTCCGTGATTTATTTTTTATGAGAAATTATGACAATTCGGGGTGATTTTAAATTAAAGAGAGAAAAGATACAAGTAAAAAATAACAAAGGAAAGGAAATTAAAACCAAGGAAATTAAATCCAAGGAAATTAAAACCAAGGAAATTAAATCCAAGGAAATTAAAACCAAGGAAATTAAATCCAAGGAAATTAAATTCCGAGAGAGGAAATCCCGGGGATTTAAAATCCTAAAACGTCGGTCATGCTGTAAATTTTTCCTTTTTTCTGCGCGCAAATCCACTTTGCCGCCAAAACGACACCGCCGACAAATATTTCGCGTGTGTGCGCTTGGTGACGAAGTTCGATACGTTCGGAGTTGCCGATAAACATGACGTTATGGTCGCCGATAATATCTCCGCCGCGAACGGCGTGGATTCCGATTTCTTTGCCGCGCGGACAAATGCCTTCGCGTCCGAAAACCAATTCTTTTCCCCCGAGCGCTTCGCTGAGAATTTCAGCGGCCGTCATTGCCGTTCCACTGGGCGCGTCTTTCTTTTGATTATGATGCGCTTCGATAATTTCGATATCGTAGTCGTCTCTTAAATATTGAGCCGCTTCTTCGACCAATTTGAAGAAAACATTCACACCGATGGAATAATTCGTTGAAATGACGGCGGCGACATCGTTTTGATAAACCGCTTCGTCGATGGCTTCGCGTTGTTCGGCGCTGATTCCGGTTGTTCCGATGATGAGGTTTGCGCCGGCCGAAGCGGCGGCGGGCGCATTAACCGCCGTTGCCGCGGCAATCGTAAAGTCGATGACGACATCCGTTTTTGATTCTTGAAGAATAGAAGCCAGGTCTTTGGGATCCGAGACGGGAATGTTTAATTTGCCGACACGAATCACATCGCCGACATCCTCTCCGACATAAGCCATGTCAAAGGCGGCGGACAGCGTGATTCCTTCCGTTGCCAGAATGCGTTGAATAATTAAAGAGCCCATACGACCGCATGCGCCGATGACGGCCGCGCGAATTTCTGCCATTTATAAAACCCCGTATTTTTTAAGTTCTTCCGTTAAAAGTTCTAAATTTGATTTTTGGAGCGGCGCTAACGGCAACCTGAGCGGGCCCGCCGCGTGTCCCAAAAGTCCGGCCGCCGCTTTAATCGGCCCCGGATTTGTTTCAATAAACATGGATTTCATGAGCGGTGCAAGCTCGTAATGAATACTTTGAGCCTCTAAAAGGCGTCCTTCGTTGAATGCTTCAACCATTTGGACCATTTTATCCGGCAAAATATTTGCAAGAACGGAAATAACACCGGTTGCGCCAAGAGACATGAGCGGTAATGTCGCGACATCGTCACCCGACATCAAAACGAAATCTTCGTCTTGAGTTTTGCAAAGGATTTCAGTTGCCTTGCCCATGTCGCCGGTGGCTTCTTTGATGCCGATAATATTGGGATGTTTTGCCAATTCGGCAATGGTTGAAACGCTCATATCGACGCTTGTTCGTGACGGAACATTGTAGAGGAACAGCGGAATGTCAACCGAATCTGCAATCTTCTCAAAATGCGCTTTTAATCCGGCTTGAGTCGGTTTGTTGTAATAAGGCGTAATCACTAAAACGGCAGCTGCCCCGGAGTCTTTCGCATGTTTTGTATAACTGATGGCTTCGGCCGTGTTGTTTGAACCGGTGCCGGCAATGACGGGGACAGAAGACGCATCAATTGCAATATCCGTCACTTGCATATGTTCAACCGACGACATTGTGGCCGACTCTCCCGTCGTTCCGCAGGGAATAACAGCGCGAACGCCGCCTTTAATAACAAATTCAATGTTTCTTCTGAATCCTTCGGCATCGATTTGATTGTCCGCCGTAAACGGCGTAATTAATGCGGGGATGACGCCCCCAAATTTTTGACTCATAAACTTTTGCACCAACCTGACTTTGAAAACGGTTATTAAAAAACTCGCGACGAGGAAACGCAAGCCGTAGAAAGATTAATTGAAAAACGATATAATATCGTACTTTTCAAAAATTAAAGAGTAGAAGTAATTAAAATTATTGCTTGATAAGATTGACTGAGAAAATAAAAATGATACAAATATTTTGAATTTTAATGAAAAATAAAAATCAGTTTTTTTGAAAATAAAAACATTTTTGAAAATAAAAACATTTTTGAAAATAAAAATCAATTTTTTTGAAAATAAAAATCTATTTTTTTGAAAATAAAAACCAATTTTTTTGGAAAATAAATAAAATGAAAGGCAAAATATTGAAAATCAATGAAAACGAGCCGTTCGCGCGCAGCAGCGGTAGCAAAAAATGAAAAAACAAAAAAAACAAAAAAAACAAAAAAATGAAAAATGAAAAATTGTTTTTCAGTTTTTTCGAATTATTTTGAAATCGGCGGCAAATAATCTCTTTTGGAATTGTATCCTTTGAAATCATTTTGTCGTTTAAATTTGCCGTCTTCATGAAGTTTGCCGATCAATTCCATAACGGAATAAGAAGCGCGCGTCACGCCCATACTTCGTTTATCGGTATCCGTTCCCGCGATGTAAAGATTTTCAATCGGGGAGCGAATGTCTGCAAATTCGCCGCGAATCGTAATGGCTGCCTTTTCGGGAACCGTAATTTGTTCATGACGCATTGCGACATGTTTTTCAATTTTCGGAAGAAGTGTAAAAAGTTGATTGTAAGCGTCATCGACGCGACTTTGAACATCTTTGTCTTGCGGAATAAAAGCGAAGCCGACCGACTGACATCCGGGCGGCGCCAAATTGGAATCATAATTGCTGATTGCGCCTCCCCAATACGGCATTTCTTCAAATTGGACTTCTGAGCCGATGTAATCAAATTCCGGACAGATTTTATCCAGCCCGAGCCAAATACTTAAGCTGACCGTGTGATCGATGCCTTTTAATTGGTCGGCATAAGCGGCGGGAAGTTCAAGCATTTGCGGCAAAGCGCTTGCAAATCCGGTATGAATAATGAGATCGGAATAATACGATCGATCACCCGTCTCGACACCGACAGCTTTGTCTTTTTCGGACTTTGAATCCCATTCCGTTAAAATCGTTTTGACATTTGTTTCGGTTTTGATTTCAACCGTTGACGGCATGGATTGAAGCGTACAATTTGTCACCGCTTGAATACCGCCAATCGGATAACCTTGCGTTGAAAATCCGCCTTTATGAATCAAAGTTTTCTTAAAAGCTGAAAAAACAGATTCATGATTTTCATTTGTGTTTTCCAAATCGGAAATGAATTTCTCATTTTCAGATTTTTGCTTTGATTTGCTTCCTTTTGCTCCTTTGCCTTTTTTTGATCCTTTTCCTTTGTTTGCTTTTTTCATGTCAGAATCGATTTCCGACTCGGATTGACTTTTCCTTTCGGCTTTGCCTTTCACGATTGCCTTATACTCATCCGCTGTCAGCTTATTGCATTCTTTTGCAACGCCTGCACCGGCAGCCATTCTTTGAACGGATGTTTCTTTCATGCCGCGGCCGGACATAAACATGGAAAACGTGTTGGCAAAAGCCAGCGTTTTGGGACTGAGTCCGTCGGGCAAACATTCATAAACGGAACGGTCGGAATAGTCTTCCCCGCGGCTGACGCGAAGCATGACGTTTCCGATCGTTTGAGCCAATTTCATGCGGTCCGTTACCGGCAAATATCCGAAAGTCAAAAAATCACGAACGTTGGTCGGACAGCGAACTAAAGAAGCATCCGGCGCGCGGATATAATAACTACCGTACGGTTTAAAAGAGGGAACCGTATCGTAATACTGATCCATTAAAAGCGGAAGCGGCCCGCCGCGAAGAGCGGTAATGGCGTGCGGTCCGGTATCGACCGTATAACCGTCGACTTGGTAACTGCGGCAATTTCCGCCGACAACGTCGTCTTTTTCAAGAAGCAAAACACGATTTCCATGTTTTGAAAGCACGAGCGCCGACATTAATCCGCTGATGCCGCCACCGATAACAATTGCATCATAATTCTCGTTTCGCATAATGATAACTCCATAAATATAAAAGATTTTAAGGATTGATAACAATTGAAAAACAGTTCAAAGAATAAAAAGGTAAGCGAAGAAATTAAAAATCCATTTAAAAAAAAATATAAAACAGAACTGCAAATTTAAATGGAAAATAAATTTTCGAATCGTGCTCGGAGCAAAAAACGCGCCGCAAAGCGAAAAAATCGATCGGTTTTCAAAAAAAATGAAAAAAGAAAATGAAAAAAGAAAATGAAAAAAGAAAATGAAAAAAGAAAATGAAAAAAGAAAATGAAAAAAGAAAATGAAAAAAGAAAATGAAAAAAGAAAATGAAAAAAAGAAAATGAAAAAAAGAAAATTTTGAAAAATTATTCAAAAATTTCGGGAACAAGTTTTTTAGCGATTGTTTCGTAAGCTTTTGAAAGGTCACCTTTATCGAATCTGAAAATGTCTTTATCAAAAGATTCTTTGGTCACTTTGTCCCAAATGCGGCAGGTGTCGCATGAAATTTCATCGGCGAGAACGATTTTGCCGCCTGCGCGACCGAATTCCAGTTTAAAATCCGGCAAGAGGTAACCGTTTTGATCGAAGTATGGAACCAAAATGCTGTTGATTTGAAGAGCGGTTTTCTTTAATTCCGCCATTTCCTCATATGTGGCCACCCCAAGCGCGTAAGCGATATCTTCGTTAATCATCGGGTCTTGATATTCGTCGCTTTTAAAATCGAAAACGACAATCGGTTTTTCAAAAACTTTGCCGGCCGGCATCGGATATTTTTTTGTAATAGAGCCTGCCGCAATGTTTCGGACAATGACTTCTAATTTGATGATGTCAACGACGTCAATAATCATGTCGATATCGGAAGCCATGCCTTTATAATGTGTTTGAATGCCGTTTTCTTCAAGCATCTCAAAAATTTTGCGTGTGATTTGCGCGTTATAATACCCTTTTTTCGGGGCTTCGCTTTTCTTTTCACCGTTAAAAGCCGTTAAGCTGTCACGGAATTCCGCAATAAACTTGCCGGAATCGTTGGTCTTGTAAATGGTCTTCGCCTTGCCGGAATAAATCGGTTCGAGTTTTTGGATTTCAGCCATAAGCATCACGATTTGAATTAAAGGAATAAAATTAAAATTAGAATCATCAAACTATTTAAAGAGTTCTTTTGAAATAAAAGATATGGAAAAATAAAACGTCAAAAAACAGAATTTCAAAAAATAAAAATAAAAATAAAAATAAAAATAAAAA
>JAVESN010000064.1:0-9833 GCA_034006575.1 Methanimicrococcus sp. | reverse complement strand
TCCTTCAAATACAGCCCGACACAGTTTTTCCGCGGTTGCCCCGTCCGTTTTTCAAAAGGTGACGAGGAAAACCCGAAAAAAAATGAAGACGTATTTTTTCAAGATCCTTCAAATACAGCCCGACACAGTTTTTCCGCGGATGCCCCGTCCGTTTTTCAAAAGGTGACGAGGAAAACCCGAAAAAAATGAAGACGTATTTTTTCAAGAAATTCCTTCAAATACAGCCCGACACAGTTTTTCCGCGGATGCCCCGTCCGTTTTTCAAAAGGGTGACGACGAAAACATGAAAAAAAATGAAGACGTATTTTTTCAAGATCCTTCAAATACAGCCCGACACAGTTTTTCCGCGGTTGACCCGTCCGTTTTTCAAAAGGGTGACGACGAAAACATGAAAAAAAATGAAGACTAGTTTTGTTTTTTCAAAAGCGAGTCCTATTTTCGCCGTTTGCGCGCCGCTCTTTTCTCACTCCGATAAGATTTTATTTTTTTTTTTGAAAATGATTATATAATGTGTGACAGTAGTCTTTGTTATTCTTATTTTAGGACAACACGCTTTATTCGGGCGGGACGGGGAAAATATGGCGGAAAAAGATATGCTGATGTGGGATGAGACTCTTTTTCGAGACTCGGACGTTTTTGAATTGGACCATTTGCCGGACTTTTTCCCCCACCGCGAGACTCAATTAAATTCCATCCGATACGCGCTCAAACCGGCCGTGCGCGGCGGGCGCCCTCTGAACTGTCTGCTTTACGGACCGCCCGGAACCGGAAAAACGAGCGCGTCGCTCAAAATATTTGAAGAATTAAAAGAATACACCGACAAAGTCATCACCGTGAAAGTGAATTGCCAAATCGACTCCACGCGCTTTGCCGTCATCTCCCGAATTTATCGAAGCGTTTTTAACGTGGCGCCGCCGGCTTCCGGGGTTTCTTTCAACCGCATTTTTGACAAACTGGCGAAAAAATTAATCGACACCGATAAAGTTTTAATCGTCGTTTTAGACGACATCAATTACCTCTTTTACGAAGGGCACGCCGACGAAGTGATGTATTCTCTTCTCCGAGCGCATGAGCAGTATCCCGGCTCAAAAATCGGCGTCATGGCAATCGTTAACGACCCTGAAGTGATTTACGGATTTGACAAACGCGTCAGCTCGGTTTTTCTCCCCGAAGAAATCGAATTTCCGAGATACGAATGGGCGGAAATTGACGACATATTGGCCGACCGCATTTCACGCGGATTTTTCCCGGGCGTCGTTTCCAATTCCGTTCGCGAATGCATGGCGGATTACGTGGCCCAAAACGGAGACTTAAGAGTCGGCGTGGACTTGATGAAACGCTCCGGTTTAAACGCCGAAAAACGTTCTTCCCGAAAAATTGACATCGAAGACGTCAACAAAGCGTATTCCGCCTCCCGCTCTCTTTATCTGTCCCGAATGTTTTCCGTCCTGACCGAGCATGAGAAATTCTTAGCGATTCAAGTGACGGAAGCCGACGAAATTTCAGCCGGCGACTTGTATGAAAAATTTAAAAACCAAACCGGAATCGGATACACGCGCTATTATGAAATCATCAACAAAATGATATCCGCCGGCTATTTAACCGCCGATTTTTCGGGAAAAGGCTCCAAAGGGCGAACCCGAATGATTCGATCCGGATTTAAAAAAGAAGAATTGGCGGAATTGCTGAAGTAATCTGAGGGAAACTATGTTCGGTCGTTTTCAAATCGGAAATACGGTTTTCTCGGGCGCCGTTTTTGACGGCGTCGTTTATCCCGATTCGCACTATCAACAGCTTGATGATGAGTATTCTCTGTCTTCGCTTCTCATTTTGCCGCCCGCGGCACCCTCAAAAATCGTTTGCGCCGGCTTGAATTACACTGACCACGCCAAAGAATTGAACATGGCCCTTCCAAGTGAGCCGCTCTTATTTTTAAAGCCTCCTTCCGCCGTTTTATCTCACGACGGAGGGATTGTTTATCCGAACGCAAGCGACCAAGTCGAATACGAAGCCGAACTCGGAATCATCATCGGAAAAAAATGTAAAAACGTGCCGGAAGAAGACGCCTTAAATTACGTTCTCGGATACACCTGTTTTAATGACGTCACCGCGCGCGATTTGCAAAAAATGGACGGACAATGGACGCGCGCCAAAGGGTTTGACACGTTTGCGCCGTTCGGCCCCTTTATCGTCACGCCGGAAGAGCTGTCCGACCAAAATCTCTCCCCCGATAATCTTTCCATCTCTTGCCGAATCATTCGCGGGGAAAACGAAGAAACCCGACAATACTCGTCCACATCGGAATTTATTTTTTCCATTCCGAAATTGATTTCTTTTATCTCCTCCGTCATGACGCTGGAAGCCGGAGACGTTATCGCCACCGGAACACCGCCCGGCGTCGGCGAATTGCTCATCGGCGACGTGGTTGAAGTGGAAATCGAAGGCGTCGGCGTTTTGAGAAATACGGTGGTTTCCGACGGGTCCGAATTTTAATTTTCCCTCCTTTTTTATTTTTATTATATCCCCTTTTTTATTTCGTTTCAATTCCTTTTTATTTCTATTTTTTTTAATTTCCAATCTCTTTTTATTTTCTTTAGTTTTCCGATTCGTTTTTTTCTTTCTGTGATTATTTTATCAAAAGATTTAATCCCGCGTTTAAAGATCCCGGAATGTTTCCGCACTGCATCTCTTTTAATTTATCCGCCGGCAGAAGCTTAAAAGCCGCGTTCATCATCCGATCCGACCCCATAAATTTATCCATCAATTTTCGAGCTTGAACGGAAGAATTTAAAGCATCTCCAAATTCCGCTCTCCAAAGAGACTCGTACTCTAAAACCGATAAATCTTTGCCGCATTTGTGGTCCAAAACGGCTTCTGCCGCAACTTTTCCGGCTATTTTTCCGGCCGCTGCCGCAAACGGAATGCCGCCGCCGTTGGTGGCCATCACGTGCCCCGCCGCGTCGCCGACCACCATCACGGAGTGTGTCGCCGTCCTCTCGGGAGCGCCCGATACGGGAATAATTCCGGCGATAACGGACGTTATCTTTCCGCCCTTTAATTTTTTAGAAGCCACGGGATGCTCTTGAATAAAACGATTTAAAAATTCCCGCGCCGATAAATTTTCCGTACAAAGGGATTTTCTCAAACCGATTCCGACATTGGCCTTTCCCTCCCCCTCCGGAAAAATCCAAATATAGCCGCCCGGCACATACTTGTTTCCAAAATACATTTCCAATGTATCCGTTTCAATCTCCACGTCCGCCATTTTATATTCAAAACAGACCCCTCTCTCATAGGTTTCCGGCGTTTCGGCTTTTTGAGCGTTCGCGGCCGGCGATGTTAATTTTGGCGCGTGGCACAATCCAAACGTCTTTCCAATCATCGAATTCGGGCCGTCCGCGCCGATGATGACTTTTGTCGTCACCTCCGTTTTTCCAAAAACACCGTTTAACCGCAAGGTATACTGAGACGACCCGGCCAAAACGGAGTGAACATTCGTTCCGCAAATCAATTCCGCGCCTTCAAAAGCGGCTTGCTCGGCCAAATCCATATCAAACAGGCGCCGATCCAAAACATATCCTTCCACGTCAAATTCTTTCTCTTTCAAATCCGGGCTGTATAATTTTTGCCGAACGGTTTTGGAAAGAACGCATTTTTGAGGGATTTTTTTCACTTCCTTGGGCAGAGTCATCCCCGGGATTAATTTTTCAATTTCAATCGCTTTTGGAACGAATCCCGCGCATTGAATCGGCGTTCCGATTTCTTTTTTTCGTTCCGCCAACAAAACGCTTGCGCCGCCCATGGCTGCGTATTTTGCGGCAATCGAACCCGCGGGGCCGGCGCCGACAACAACAATATCATAATTCTTTTGAGAGAGAGGGAAGGACATCTTAACACCAAACTTTTAAACAACGTATTCTCAATTCGATTCTTATTTCTCATTTTTTTATTTTTTTGCAATTCCGGTCAAATCTTATTTTGAATTCTTGTCAATTATTTTTTTGAATTCTTATAAAATTTCACATTCTATTCTTATAATATTTCACTTTGAATTTTCGTCAATTTTTATTTTTAATTTTCGTCAATTCTTTTTTTGAATTCTTATCAAATCTCACATTTTATTCTTATAAAATTTTATTTTGAATTCTCGTCAAGTCTTATTTTTATTTTTTGTCAAATCTCATCTTTTTCTTATCAAATCTTATTGTTATCATTATAAATATCTTTACTTTAATCTCTCCCCTTCTCTTTTGTGTTTTGTACTTTTGCGTTTCTTCTTTTCTTTTACATTTCTTTTTATAAGAAAGATTCATATATCGGGATATTGTTTAGTTGTTTCTTATCCGGATTCGTTTTCTCTGGGGTGCATTACGGTGCATCAAAAAGATTATTCAAAAATTTGTGAGAATTGTTTTTCCGGAATGGGGTCGTGTTCCGACAATTGAAGAGAAATGGATATCGTTTCCGATTATGTTTTATCTTTTTTGTAACGACCGATTGAAATACAGCGTTTTCCCTGTTCTTCGTTAAAGTGTTATTGATTTGCTGATTATGTTTCAGCGGCTTTCGGCGCAGTGATTTATTTTTGTTCCTGCCGCCTTTTTCCGTTCGGAATGTCGAACGAGTCGGTCTCTTTGCAAGCCAGAGTGAAGTTCTTTACCGTTTTAGGGTTTGACGTTGTTTTTAAAAAATATTTGGAGATATAAATTATGACAACCACCTTTCAAGACCTTGGCATTTCTGACCGAATCGCTCACTCTCTCCTTCTCAAAGGATATGAGCACCCGACACCGATTCAAATTCAAACCATCCCTCTTTTCTTAAGCGGGGATTGCAACATTATCGGACAAGCCCAAACCGGCTCCGGAAAAACGGCGGCTTTCGGCGTTCCGATTATTCAAAACATCACGGAAAAAACCGGCCATGTCCAGGCCATTATTTTAGCGCCGACACGCGAGCTTGCCATTCAAGTTTGCGATGAAATGTCTTCTTTTGGCGGCATCAAAGGATTAAACATCGTTCCCGTTTTCGGCGGCCAGCCGATTCCGATCCAACTCAAAGCCCTCGCCGCCGGCGCGGACATCGTTGTCGGAACGCCCGGGCGCATCATCGATTTGATTGACAGAAAACGCTTGGACTTATCCCGAATTTCTTATTTCGTATTGGATGAAGCCGATGAAATGTTAAACATGGGATTCATCGACGATATTAAAAAAATCATTCAGCACACCAACGACGACAAACGCATGCTCTGTTTCTCCGCGACAATGCCCAAACCCATTTTGGGAATCGCCAAAAAATACATGGGCCAATACGAAATGGTTTCGGTTGAAAAAATCAAAGAAGCCGCATTAATCGAACAGCTTTCCATTGACGTTTCCCCGGCCTTAAAATTCGAAGCGCTCTGCCGCGTTATCGACTCCGACCCCGAATTTTACGGTTTGGTTTTCTGCGCCCGAAAAGACACTTCCGATGAAGTCGTTCAAAGATTGGAAGAGCGCGGATATGACGCCGACGTGATTCACGGAGACATCTTGCAAGAGCAGCGCATTCGAATCATGGACCGTTTCCGAAAGCAAAAATTGAGAATCATGGTTGCGACCGATGTTGCCGCCCGCGGTATCGACGTCAACGAATTAACGCATGTCGTCAATTACGATATCCCGCAAGACCCCGAATCTTACACGCACAGAATCGGAAGAACCGGGCGCGCCGGAAAAACGGGAATCGCGATTACGCTTTTAACGCCGGCCGATTTCAGAAAATTCTCTTTCATTAAAAGAGCCGCCAACGCAGACGTTCGCCGCGTTGTGCTTCCAAACGCCGACCAAGTGGCCGCCATGAAACGTGATAAATTGCATCACGACCTGTCTTTAATCATTCAGTCCGATTTCGTTTTAACGGAAGACTCCGATCCGTTCCGCGAATTCGCGCACTCCTTGATAACGGATGAGCGCTCCGCAGAAGACGCCGTCACCTGCCTTTTAAAAACCTGTTACGAAAGTCGAATTTTGCCGCGCGCCGATGATAAAATCATTGACGAAATGTTCGCGCAAATCCCCCAAAAAAGTTATGAAATCGAGGGACGAAGAGGAAAATTCACGGACCGAAACGGAAACAGAAAAGAGGATCGCGGATACCGCGGCAACCGTGACGATGGCGGTCGAAGAGAAGGCGGCAGATCCGGATACGGCGAGCGCAAAAGCGGCGGCAAATCCGACGATCGCAAAGGCGCCGGAAAATACAAAGGCGGATCCGGTTACGGCAAATCCGGCAGCAAAGGCGCGCACAACAAAGATTTCGCGACAAAAAGAATTGACAATAAAAAATCAAAGAATTATGATTAATTCTTTTATTTTTATTTTCATTTTTATTTTCTTTTTTCCAAACGATTTAATAGAAAAAAGAATATTCAATTTTCATTTATAATCCGGACAGGAGAACAAGAAGTTGAGTAAAACAACGGCCGTCGATAAAAGCACCGACATAAATACCGACAGAAACACCGATAAAGTTTTTTCATACAAAAAATACTATTCGGCCAAATATGTTGCGGGAATCCTGTTTATATTATCCGCGGCCGTTTTACCGCTTTGGCTTTTCGTTGCGATTTGTTTTGTTCTCTTTCTTTTGTCTTTCACTTCGTTTTTTCAAAAAGTCGCTTCCGTTTTTCATTTATCGAATGAAAAATCGCGCCAATTTTTGATTGATACGCGCCGACTGACAGGTCTTTTGGCGGTTTGTTTTTTACTTTCCTATTTCATCGGTGTTTGGGATTTGGATTTCATTTCCTTTCCAAGTTTTCTCATTGTTCAAGCATTGGCAATGACGATTTTTTGTATGCGCTCTTGGTATTCTTTATTTCATTCGGATTCATTTTGTCACGAGGGATGTGAAAAAAACCGTTTTAAAAACCTCTCTCTATCGCTTGAATTCCTTTTAATTTTGATTCGGGTTCTTGCCGTTTTCTTTTCCGGCCTTTTTGCCGCGCATTTTACGGGGTATGATTTGGCGGCCGATTTCGTCAATCATCTTCTTTTCATTTCCATCGTCGGCGTTTTTATCGGCAGTTTGATTGAATCCCTTCCGCTTCGTTTCAATGAAAAGATGTCCAACCTTTTCGTTTTTTTAAGCTCTTTGCTGTCGATGGGAGCGCTTTATTCAATCGGATTTTACACGCCTTGGAATGAAATCGTTTTGGCGGCTTTATTTTCGATTCTTTTGGCGTTTTTGGCGTACCGCTTTAAAATCGCGGACGCTTCCGGACTTTTTTCGGCGGCCGTTCTCGGCGTTTTAATTATTTCATTCGCTCAGTTTTGGTGGTTTATTTTACTGTCCGCTTTTTTTATACTCGGCGGGGTTTTTACCAATTATAAATTCAAGCAAAAAGAAGAGGCGGGCGTTGCAGAATCCAATTCCGGCCGCCGTTGTTATAAAAATGTGTTTTCAAACAGTTTTTGGGCGCTCGTTGTCGCCGTTTTATACGGAATTTTGAATCTGCATTCCGAATGGAGTTGGCTCTGCATGCCGCTTTTGTTGGCTTACGTCGGAACCGTCGCGTCGGCCACAGGCGATACGATGGCCAGTGAAATCGGCGTCACTTCAAAAGGCGCGACTTATATGATTACAAGTTTTCGAAAAGCCAAGCCCGGCGAAGACGGGGGCGTCAGCCTTTTGGGTGAAATCGCCTGTCTGGCCGGGTCATTCGTCATCGGCCTTTTGGCTTTTGTGTTCGGCATGATTCCTTCTCTTCCGATTGCCGTTTTGGTCGCGGTCGCCGGCGGATTTTTTGGGACAAACATTGACAGCGTTTTTGGCGCCCTTTTTCAAAAAAGAGGATGGCTTTCCAACAGCGGCGTCAATTTCTTCTCAACATTTTTTGGCGCTCTGGTCTCCTTTATTCTTTATTTCCTTCTTTTCTAATCCGAATAAAAGGAGGAACAATTCTTCATCATAATCTATTTATATGAAAAACCGATTTTAGAGTTGTTTATTTTTAAAATAAATACATCATGCGGGGGTAACCAAGTGGTCAACGGTGACAGACTCAAGATCTGTTCGCGTAGGCGTTCAGGGGTTCGACTCCCTTCCCCCGCATAAAACTTTAGCTTTTTTGAACACTTTACTAATCCAACGTATTTTAATATTCTTCAATTATTTTCAGAGGTATTTTTATGAAACCGGGCGAAATCAAAGCAAAAAATGTATTGGAAAAAGTTTATCCGGATAAATATAAAAATCTCTTGATTTGTGACAAACCAGACTTACAAGACGAATTTAATTGTATTGGGGTTGAGGTTACGTATGGTATTCTTTCAGAAAATAATGAAAAGGGAGTATATGAAAAATATAATAAAGAAATAAATAATGCCCGTGAAGAAGATATTAAATTAATAACAAATTGTTTGGACGAATTACTCCTTGAATGTTGTGATAAACCCGAAACTAAGAAAAAATTCTTTCAATCTCTAAAATCTTATTTACCCGAAAATAAAATTGAAAAGATTTATAACGAGATTGTCGAAACCAACAAAATTGAGATGGATAATGATTTTTTTCGAGACAAAAAATTACCAAATAAAGTAATCCATAAATTAAATATCGATAATTGTTTAGATGATAATGATAAACAGAGATTATTATCTGTCACAAAATCTATTATATCAATTAGAAAGCAAGGCTATACTACTATCCATAGTGGGTACGTGGGAAAAGTATTCCGTGTCAAAGATAGTTTTCTTTTGGACCCTTTTTGCGATAAATTAGATAAATTAAATAAGATTGAATCAAATCACAATTTAGGGTATAAGATATTTTAGGAAAATAATTTATTTATTGAATTTGAATCGTCTATATCTATAGATGAAGACCAAATTAATTCATTTATGAAATATGCAATTGAATTACAAAATAATAAGGATCATAAATTTAAATTTGTGTATATTTATGTTAGTAATTCTTTGTTTGTTTGTAATATGTTTGATAATTCGTGGAATGTATTGGAAATTAACACATTTAAATATGACTAATATATATGAGTTTCTAATTCACAATCCTCAATTTTGTAGTATGAATTTGTTATTTGCCAACAGATAAGTGCGAAAATATCAACCAAAACTTTGGTATAGAGATCAAATGTTTAATGTTTTGGTCTTAATTCAAAATCTGAACGCAAATGTTGAAATTGTTGTTAATTTGTATTTTTTAAAACTCATTTATATCGCTCTCTCAGCCGCTTGAACACATCGTCACCGGCATAGCGAACAGAACTTTCTCTTGCGACACGATCGGCTTCATTTAACAATGAATCGATATCATTCGTCATTTTAGAAAAATTATCTATACTCATAACAACGAGAATCCCATGACCGTTTCGTGTTAAATAAACCGGTTTCGTTTTTGCAGCCTCCTCTATTTCATTAAATTTATACCTGAGATCTGTCACAGGTCTGATTTCTATAGACATTTTTGTATCACCCTTTTCTTTTTATTTTTTATTTTATTTTTTGAAAAATTATCTTTTTGATTTTATTTTCGATTTTGTTTTCGATTTTATTTTTTATTTTATTTTTGATTTTATTTTGATTCTTTGTTCGAAATTATGTCATTATTATGACATAATATATTCATTATTACATCCGTTGATATAAATTTAATCTTTTATTTCATCATTTTTCATAGTCATGTCTTTTAATCCGCATTCATATATATTAAAAAATGAACCGATCATAATGCAACCGTTTATTAAATTCCGGGTTGAATTATTTTTGAAAAGATTTTGATAAAAGCAGGCTTAATGGAAACATTTGATTTCAGACACACGTTCGCGAGAG